>NZ_JAGYZD010000123.1 GCF_018371055.1 Finegoldia magna
CATGTTGACCTTCTTGGCTTCGATATCCTCAATCATGCGCTGAAAGTCAGGGCGGTCAAAACTGGTACCGCTCCAACCATCATCGACATAGGTATCGTAAACGGAAAGGCGATGCTGCTGAACAAATTCATTGAGCAGGGATTTCTGGTTGGTTACACTTTGGGATGGTCCTTCGGTCTCGTCCTCCTTTGATAAACGAATGTACAATGCGACATGGTAATCCATAGGGTTGCTTATTTCTAAGTACATAGTTTCCTCCTTGAAATAAGCGACCACTCATCGCAAACATTATACAACGGGTTTCTCAGATATCGCAAGGATGCGGACAAGATAAAGCCGAAAAGACTCCTCCAGCAACTCAGCGAGGCTCTTTTCGGCTTCGGTATATATGCAGTGCACAACAGGCAAGGTTTGTTTCATACGTTCTACCTCCTTTGTTCATCGTATGTAAAGGGGCAAATTTTCTTGCCTGTCCATGTTGTGAAATTGATTGAAGTTCCCTAGCTGTACAAGCATCTTCAAAAAATTTGTAACATTCGTTACAATAAAAAACGGCGTTATAAAACGCCGAATATAATTAATTTTTAGTTCCTGGATAATCTGCCAAATTATTCATGTAGTATGTTAATGTGTATAAACTTTCATCAAGATGTACATTTTCTAATACAACATTTTTTGGTAATTTCAAATCCAATGAAGCAAAATTCCAAATACCTTTTATGCCACCATCAACTAGCTTATCACAAACATCTTGAGCTACATCTGTTGGTAGGGCAATAACAGCTATTTCTGGTTTCTTTTCTTTTAGATACTCTTCAATATTATCAATATCTCTGATTTCATAATCTGAAATTTTTGTACCTACTTTTTTACCATGGTCAAACACATCAACAATATTAAAACCTGAAGATTTAAATCCTTTATAATTCATTATGGCTTTTCCAATATTTCCACAACCCAAAATGATCGCTTTATAAGATTTGTTTATTCCCATAATTTTTTCAATTTCTGATTTCAATTCTTCGACATTGTATCCGTATCCTTGTTGACCAAAACCACCGAAATGATTTAAATCTTGTCTAATTTGAGAAGCAGTTAAACCTGTAATGCTGCTCAATTCTTGACTTGATACTCTTATTATTCCCTTTTGCTCGATCATTCCTAAATATCTGTAGTATTTTGGAAGTCTCTTAACAACAGCTAATGATACTCTTGCCCTTGCCATATTATCACTCCATTCATTGTTATTAATATAATTATATCAAAAAAATATTTTAATTTCAATAATTCTGCAATTAATTTGAATAGCAAAAAATCAAGCAGACTTAACTGCTTGATTTTTTTAATTATCCTATTAATTCAGATTTAGTTTGTCCAATTTTACCTTTTTTAATAACAAATACTGTAAATAAAACTACGAATATGAAACCTACAATATAACTTGCTAAGTATCCATCCATTCCTAATCTCTTATCAAGTGAGAATCCCAAATCAGCATGCGCAATATAACTTGAAACTATAAATGCATAAAACATTCCTGGTATCATTGTTATAAAGTAATTTTTCTTATTGATATATAAATATACTGTAATCAACATTAAAGCAAATACAGCTACCAATTGATTAGTAAAACCGAAGTATCTCCATAATAAGTTAAATCCATTTCCATTTGTCTTGGCAAAATAAAGAATCGCGATAGCAAAAACATAAATTAGTAAGCTTAACAAAATTCTATTTTTAACAGATTTTTGACTTATATTGAATTGTTCACCTATCATTAAACGAAGTGATCTAAATGCAGTATCTCCACTTGTAATTGGTAATACAATTACTCCAATAATAGCGAACAAGCCACCAATTTTGCCCATAAAAGTTTTAGAAATTATACCAACCATCAAAGTAGCGTTAGTATCCAATGCTGTACCTCTATTGAAAAGTACCATGGCACCTGAAGCCCAACACATAGCTATAAGTCCTTCTGCAATCATCATATTGTAGAATGTAGATCTTCCTTCATGTTCATTTTTTACTGTTCTAGAAATAAGTGTAATTTGTGATCCATGAAAACCTGAAAGAATTCCACAAGCAACCGTGATGAAAAATACAGGAATAAAGCTTTGGCCCAAAGGATGCTTACTTAATAAAACCCCTTCAGTAATATTGTGTAAATTAGCCCCACCATCTAAGAAAACTCCACCTAATACACCAATAGCACTGACTATTAAAATAGCACCGAAAATAGGATAAACTCTTCCTATTATCTTATCAATCGGAAAAAGTGTAGCTAATAGATAATAAATCAAAATAATTCCATATACAATCCAAATTATTCCTCCGTTGACATCCTTATGTAAAATGTCATTAACAATTAAATCTCCCGGCGTATAAATAAATACTACACCAACTAAAAGCATTAATATCCAAATAATAATATTATAAACTTTATTAGTAGTTTTCCCCATATACTTTTTTATCATTTTTGGAACTTGAGCCCCTTCATTTCTCATAGACATCATTCCTATGAAATAATCATGAGTTGCCCCAGCTAAAACACATCCAATTGGAATAGTTAGAAATGCTATAGGCCCAAATAAAATACCTTGAATCGGTCCCAAAATAGGTCCAGTTCCTGCGATATTTAGAAGTTCAATGAGTTGATTCTTCCATTTTTTCATTTCGACAAAGTCTACACCATCAGCCAGTGATGTTGCAGGTGTTATTCTATCGTCTGGTTGGAATACTTTTTCGCAGTATTTTCCGTAAAAATATCCACCTACGAATAAAATTAATATACCGATTATAAATAAAATCATATTTCCCCCTAATTAAAAATTTACTATGATATTATAATAATATAAAGTCTATTAAAATTCAAAGAAAAATTTTAATTGTAACTTACTCATCACCTTTTTATCTTATTTTTTAAGTGATAATTTCAAGTTTTCATTTATTGTATTTTTAAATAAAAAACAACGACTTAAAAATCGTCGTTTTTAAAAAATTTTCTATTTGTTTTCTAATTCATTTAGCAATTGTTCGAGTGTTTTATTTAAGACAGGATGCACAAAAAATTGTGCAAAATCATTTAATGGTTGCAATACGAACTTTCTATCTTGAACATACGGATGAGGAACTTTCAAATCATCAGTATATATTATTTCGTTATCACAAAATAAGATGTCAATATCTATAGTTCTAGGTCCCCATTTTTCGTGCCTTTCTCTACCAAGATCTAACTCAATTTGTTGAGTTATTTTCAGCAAATCTTCAGGCTCTTCGTATGATTCTATTTCAACGGCACAATTTAGAAAATCTTCCTGATCAGTTTTCCCCCAAGCTTTTGTAGTGTACATTTCAGACACGTTTTTTAATTCAATACTATTTGTGTTTTTCAATCTATCAATAGCAGAATTAACATATTCTTGTTTATCTCCAATATTGGATCCTATTCCCAAAAAAAATCTTCTTTTTTTTCTGTTAATTGTCACTTTAACGGTATCAAGTGGCAAATTAATTGGAGCCCACGGTTTTTTTATTTCGACAGTAAGTTCTTGTACGATTTTGTATTTTTCAAATATAAACTCAACTAATTTATAAGCTACTGTTTCTATTAAGTCTATTGATTCTGAACGAAAATAATCGTAAATTTCTTTACTTAAAACTCCATAGTGAATTGAATCTTCCAAATTATTGGAGGTTGCACCTTTTTTCATATTGTATCCCATCTTCAAAGTAACCAAAAATTTTTGTCCCAATTCTTTTTCAGATTGAAATACTCCATGGTTAGCGTATATTTCTAAATCTTTTACTAAAAGGTAGTCCATTATTTTCCTTCTCTTTTTATAGCCAAAGCCATTCTCATAGCATCATAACTTTCTTTTACATTGTGCACTCTGAAAATTGAACATCCATTCATTACACCAATAGCAGTTGTTATTGCTGTTCCAAAATCTCTTTCAGTCGCTACATCTATTCCCATAGCTTTACCAATAAATCTTTTTCTACTCGTTCCCAATAAAACAGGATATCCCAAATCGACAAATTCTTTTATTCTATTTACAACTGTTAAATCTTTTTCATAATCTAGTGCAAATCCAACTCCCGGATCCAATATAATTAATTCTTCTTTTATTCCAGCTTTTTTTGCTAATTCAACTGATTCTAATGTTTCTCTATTTAAGTCCTTCATTAAGTCATTATAATGATTGTTGTCTTTATTGTGCATTAATATTACTGGTATATCTAATTCCTTAGCAGTTTGTGCCATTTCTGGATCTGATTTCAATCCCCAAACATCGTTTAAAATATCTGCTCCTTCTTTCACAACTTCTCTCAAAGTATTAGCTTTGTAAGTGTCTAAAGAAATTGGAATATCAAAGTTTTCTCTTATTTTTCTAATAATAGGAATAACTCTTTCAAGTTCTTGTTCAGATGACAAAGGAGTAAAGCCTGGTCTTGTTGATTCAGCCCCAATATCAATGATACTAGCTCCTTCCTTTATCATATCTTCAACGTGTTTAACAGCTCTGTCAACATCATTCCATTTCCCACCATCAGAAAATGAATCTGGTGTTACATTCAAAATACCCATTATATATGCATCGTTTTTAAAATCAAATTCTTTGTTTCTAATTAACATTTTGTATCCTTTCAATAAATAACCGTTTTATTTTTCTTTTCTTCTGACCAATTACAAATACTTCTAGCAGGACATCTAAAACACATCCTTGACAGCTTATCTGCTTTGTAAAAAATCTCTATAAATCTATCATCGTTTTCTTTATTAGTTCTATGATGTTTAATTGCACTTATTATTCGTTGTTTTGACTTTTCATCAAAATCCAAATCTTTCAAAATTTCTTGAGCAATTTCTTGTGATAATATACTGTGATTAATCCCAGTATCCACTTCGTCAGCTCTTCCCAAATCATGTAAAAGCGCTGTAACATATATTAAATCCTTATCAATATTCAGATTCTCTTCTAAATTAATAATATAGCAAATTCTAGCTACATCCATTAGATGGGAGAAATCGTGTTTACAAAAAACACGAGTTTTCTCATCATCTTCAATTTTATTTATTTTTTCATTAAATAAATTGTGATTAAGGACAATGTCAGTATTTTTCATTATAATCCCATTAATC
>NZ_JAGYZD010000124.1 GCF_018371055.1 Finegoldia magna
ATTACAAGTGATGTCAACAAATCGTTGAGTATAAATGTAGCAGATTCATCGGCAACTATCATGTCGAAAAACGGCCCAAGGTTAAGCTTGTCCTTCAACACTACCATCCACACGACTATAAATCCTAGAATTCTAAGTACTAACCAAACAGGAGTTACAGAAAATGTTTGGTTCAAAAGTTTGTTTTCTTTGATGAACTTGACATTGAAACTTGCCATAATGCTCATCACGAACGATATCGTAATTATAATCGTACAAAGTGCTGGCAGATAATCGCCGACAATTTTGGCGATAAAATCGGCTAAAATTTTGACTATTATAGTCCAATTGCCGTCGTATTTTACGGGAATCATGAATATAATTATCCCGATAATGGACGGAATCAGAAAATTCAATAGGGATTTTTTATTGGTTTTCATATTATCTCCTCGCTTTAAAATATTTTTCCTAGTATATCACTAATGAAAATATGATGCAAGAAAATAACAAGTAAAATTGATTAGGAGAAGTGAGAAATCTTTTGGTGTAATAAATTAAAAATCCTCTGTCACGAATATCTAGACTACACAAATTGAAGATTTCTAAATCTTAAAATCCTAAAATCGTAAGCACGCTAACGCTTACGCGAATACGATTTTTGATAGATTTTTTCGATTTGAAATCAAACAATTTGTTCCGTATGATATTCTTAGCCGGAGGATTTTTTAATTAGCTGAGGTTTCTAATCCGTAGGACTTTCTAATCTACAAAAATTTCCACTAAAAAAGGCTGCTTACAAAAGCAGCCCACATATTATTTTTCTGTGTTTTCTTCAGTAACATCGTCGTCTTCTTGATTTTCTTCAGCCATAGTTTCCATTTCTTCTTCCAATACGTCGTTGTCTAAGTTTGACTGATTAATCATAGATTTTACTTTTCGTTCGTCTTTTTTAGTGTAATCTTGATCGTCGTCGTATTTCTTTTCCAACAAATCCAAGATTTTAAATCTTCTCTTGGATTCTTTTTTGATTTTTTGGAAATCTCTTATATATGCGTAAATCAAGAATGTTATAAGAATTATTCCAGCGTATCCTATGATTGGATAAGTGATGCTGATAAGTTTTCTGAATCCTAAAAAGCTTAGGAAAAATCCTATCGTTACAAATCCTATCAAATACATTTTGTATTTTGCCGGATTGTCCTTTGAAAATCTTTTGGCTAACGAATAATACAACCCGATAGCTGTGTTGAAAATCATTCCAAATATTACCAAACTCATTATCAAACCTAAAACTGGATTGATTTCTTCGATTAAAACTTGTGTAGGAAGGTCTGCATCTTTTAGAATGTCAACTCTCATGAACAAAACAACTGCCAAAAGAGCTGTTACTGTTCCTGTGATAAATCCTCCTAACAATCCGCTGACTTTCGCTTCTTCAGATAGTACATGGTTACCACCAATTGCAAATGCCGTACTCAATCCTACCATCATACACAATGAAAAATAATTGACTACTGCAAGCCAAGGATTGCCGAAGTTTTTCGGAATAGTTCTTGCGATTGGGTCTAAGTGGTTAAAGTTTCCGTCAAATTTTGCTATTGTGTAGACTGATGCGATTAAAATCAAAGCCACGATAACTGGCGTAAATGCACCGATAATTCTGGTTACTTTTTCAAAATCCATCATTCCTACGAAAATTACAAGCAATGCACAAATAAGTGAACCAATCCACGGTGCTAGTCCAAATTGCTGGTTGAGGTTGGAGCCTGCACCGGAAAGCATAACGAATCCGATTATAAATCCAGTTAAAATAAGTAAAATGTCGAATACTTTTGTGAATTTCTTGGATGCTATTTCGTCCAAAACATCACTGTGTTCATCTGCGAAATAATAAGAACCAAGTTCCAAAATAATCGCTCCTATAAATGTGTGCAATATCAAAACAAATAGCGCTGTCCACAAGCCGGATTTGCCATAAGCTGTAAAATATTGCAAAATTTCCTGTCCACTTGCAAGGCCTGCACCAGTTAGTACCGCCACGTATGCAAGGGAGGTGTGTAATATTTTTTTTGACATAATTATCCCCTTCTTTTGTAAAATTATATAATAAAATTTTAAAATAGCCAAGACGTAATTATATAACAAATTTGATAAAATGCAAATCAGAAAAATTGAACAATGTGGTATAATATTCATGAAAAGAGGTGCTATATGTATAAAGTTAAAAATTTTGAAGATAATGATGATGTCATAATCAAAGAACAAAACGGAGCGTTTAAGGTTGTAGAATACAAGAGGGATTTGTCGGTTGATTACGAACAAGCACAAAGCTCTTACTTCGCATCTGAAATGAATGTAAGAAGAAGACAATTGGTGTGCGATGTTTCCAAATCAAACATAACTGTACAAGCAGGTGCTATGCAATGGATGCTAGGAAATGTTAGCTCAACTACTGGAATAAAAGGTGCTGGAGATTTCTTCAAAAAAGCTTTGCGTGGTTCTGTCACTGGTGAAGGTGCGATAAAACCGGAATACACAGGCGACGGGCTTTTAGTTTTGGAACCGACATACAAGCACATTTTATTGTTGGATGCAGATGATTGGAACAATGAAATTATCATAGAAGACGGATTGTTCTTGGCATGCGATTCTGAATTGGAACACAAAGCTATTATGCAATCTAATATTTCATCGGCTGTTGCTGGTGGTGAAGGATTGTTCAACCTTGGACTTCACGGAACAGGAATTGTCGCGTTGGAATCGTACGTTCCAAGAGAAGAATTGATCGAAATAACTCTTGAAAATGACGTGTTGAAGATAGACGGAAATATGGCGATTGCTTGGAGTGGCTCATTGAATTTTACAGTTGAAAGAGCTGGAAAATCATTGATAGGCTCTGCGACAAGCGGCGAAGGACTTGTGAATGTGTACAGAGGAACTGGAAAAGTTCTAATGGCACCAGTTTTGGAATAAAATGAAACACTGGATAACAAACCTTAATGCACGAATATCTAGACTCCACAAATTGAAGATTTCATAATCTCAAAATCCTAAAATCGTAAGCACACTTCGTTTACGCGGTACGATTTTTGACGGATTTTTTCGATTTGAAATCAAATAATTTGTTCCGTATGATATTCTTAGCATTAATGGTTTGTTATTTTTAATTTGTAAATTTGTTTATAGCCAATTAGAAAAATCGTGAAGGTTTGCAAAAATTATCGCGTTTTTTTATTGGGACAAATCGAATATGGTATAATAAAGAAAAGTATATTCAAAGTAATGTAAAAAACATCTTGGGAGGCACTACTATGAATAAATTGAGAAACAAATTATACAAATACGAATTTCGGACTGTGATTTTTGGTGTGATTCTGTTTATTATGGAGTTGAAACTCAGAATGAATTATCCGAAACTTGTCAGTGTTTTGATATCACCATTATCAAGCATTTTCATCTACGCATCCATTTTTATTGTGTTAGTGTTGATGGTGTTGGAGATGCTCGGTGCGATTAAAAACAGAGATTTCGATATTTTGTTTTTCATTTTAATCATTTTAGCGGGACTTTATTTGATGTATCGTATTATTTAAAATTTGGAGGATATTATGGGTATATTTGATAAATTAAAAAGCGTTTTTTCTTCAGAAGAAAAGGAAACTAACAGCCAAGCTCACAAAAATGATTGGTATGTTTTTGAATGGAGCGTAAAGGATACTGGGGAAATCTTCTATGTTGGTTACGGTTATGGTGAAGATTCTAAGTCTTTCGGATTTGAAAGTTATCACGGAGAAAGAATCAAAGAAAAATTAGATGTGGAATCGAAAATCATCAAGGACAACTTGGAAGAAGACGAAGCTCGTGATTTGCAACAAGAAGAGTTGAAGAGAGTGTTGAAAGAAACTGACAATGTAATTATCAATCGTGTGACTCCTAATATGATTACTAGAAAATCGGGATTATTAAAGTCAGAAACTACACCAAACTACAGATTTGAACAAGCACCGGTGTTGTATGTCGCTGAATATGAACAACATTATTTGGATATGGATTATGATGATTTCGAAAAGGTTGACTTGGATAATTTGAAATCTGTGTACTTAGAAGAAAAAGGCGTTGACGATGAAATTATCACGAACATTTACAAGGATGATTTGGATAAATATTTGAACCAAACAAAATCTTTGTTGGAACACGAAAACATTAAAATCGTCGACGACCAATTTGCAAATGAAGTAACTGCTTGGATTTACATTGGCGATGATTCTATTGCAAAGGTTAAGGAATACGAAGACAAGGCACAACAAAAACTTTCCAAGAAAATTCCTGTATATCACATGATGGATGTGTTGAAGAAATTAAAAGAAAAAAACAAGGATAACTTGGATGAGATTTTCAACAAAATCAAGACTACAAAAGAAGTTGTAATTCACCCACACAATAGCAGGGTTGCTGTGTTTGATATCAAAAACTTGGACGATCCAGCGAAGGGTGCGAAGGAAGGTTTGAGATATTGGAACGAAGGAGAAAAATTCAGAAAAGATTCTCACTTCCAATCTGCAATCAAAAACTACGACACTGCGCGTGAAAACGGATTGTGTACTCCTGCTCTTTACAGTTCTTATGCCAGTGTGTACAGAAGCATGAAAGATTACGACAACGAAATTGATATTTTGCAAGAAGGTATCAAAAGATTGTCCGATCAAGATAACGTGTCTGAATCTCACATCAATTCTATGAAAGAAAGATTAGAAAAAGCAAAGGAACTTTTATTAAAAGAATAATTTGAATGAATTTCCCAATTTGAGAAATCAAGTTGGGGAATTTTTTACCCTTAAGCGTTATATGATATAATATACAAAGGTGGTAAAATGAAAGATGCTCTCGGAAGAAAGATAGATTATTTGAGAATTTCGGTGACAGATAAGTGCAATTTGAGATGCAAATACTGTATGCCCGAAGAAGGAATACAGCACTTAAATCACGACGAAATTCTAACTATAGATGAAACTTTGAAAATCGTAGAAGTTTTCAAGGATTTGGGAATAAAAAAAGTGCGTTTAACTGGAGGCGAACCTCTGGTTAGAAACGGTATATTGGATTTGGTAAAAGGCATCAAAGACATGGGAATTGAAGAAATATGCATGACTACTAAT
>NZ_JAGYZD010000125.1 GCF_018371055.1 Finegoldia magna
GATAATTATCTTATTAAGAGTAGTGGAGGGAATGGGCCCTATGAAACTCAGCAACCTATTAAATTAGGTGCTAAATCCCACAGGAAATCCTGAAAGATAAGTTTACACATCCTTACCTTTTCAGGTGAGGATTTTTTTATGGAGGTACTATGAAAAACATATTTTTAACATCTGAATCAGTTACTGAAGGTCATCCTGATAAAGTCTGTGACCAAATTTCTGATGCAATATTAGATGCTATTATTAAAGAAGACAAGGATGCAAGGGTTGCTTGTGAAACTTGTTCAACAACAGGACTTGTTATGGTAATGGGAGAAATAACTACAACAAGTTACGTAGACATCAGATCAATAGTTAGAAAAACTTTGGCTGAAATTGGATATGATAATGCAGATTATGGTATTGATGCAAGAACTTGCGCAATCATCACTTCATTGGAGGAACAATCTACAGATATCGCACAAGGCGTTGATGAATCTGAAGAATACAAGGGCAACAAATCAGACGAATACGATAGATACGGTGCAGGAGACCAAGGAATGGTATTTGGTTATGCAACTAATGAAACAGAATCAGGATTGCCATTGCCATTGGAATTATCACACAAATTAGCTAGAAGACTTGCTACTGTAAGAAAAGAAAAAATCTTGAATTATTTGAGACCAGATGGCAAAACACAAGTAACTGTTGAATACGAAAACGACGCTCCAAAAAGAATTGAAGCTATAGTAGTTTCAACACAACACGATCCAGATGTTGATTACGAACAATTAAAAGAAGACATCAAAAGAGAAGTTATCTTGAAAATCGTAGATGAATCTATGATTGATGAAAACACAAAATTCTTCATCAACCCAACAGGAAAATTCGTAATTGGTGGACCAATGGGAGATGCTGGACTTACAGGAAGAAAAATAATAGTAGACACTTACGGTGGATTCTGTAATCACGGAGGTGGAGCATTCAGTGGAAAAGACCCTACAAAAACAGATAGATCAGCAGCATATTTTGCAAGATATATCGCAAAAAATGTCGTAGCAGCAGGACTTTGCGACAAATGTGAAGTAGGTTTCTCTTATGCAATCGGAGTTGCAAAACCTATCAGTATGTTTATTAACACATTTGGAACAAATAAAATCGAAGAAGAAAAAATTATTCAAGCAATAAATGAAAACTTTGATGCAAGACCAAAAGCAATCATCGACAAATTGGATTTACAAAGACCAATTTATAGAGATATTGCAAGCTACGGACATTTCGGACGTAATGATTTGGATTTATCATGGGAAAAATGTGATAAAGCAGAAGCTTTGAAGAAATATCTATAAAACAAAAAATCAGTGAATGTTAAAATATTTCAACACTCACTGATTTTTTTTAGTACTTTTTTAGTACTCCAAAAAAAATAGATAGCTAAATTTAGCTATCTAGAGTATGTATGGCGGGAAATGGTAGGAATCGAACCTACCCGGGCAGCTCCTAACTACCTGAGACGGTTTTGAAGACCGCAGGGCACACCAGCACCCATCAATTCCCAAATACCTTAATATTATACCAAAACTACAAGTAATTTACAAATTATTTTACATTCAATTCACAAAACTGTAATAAATATAATAGATTAGGGCAATGCATAAGCAAAGCCCAATTCTATTATTTAAAATCTTTTACTTTAACTCTGTCATTTTCAATTCTCTTAGTATAGCCTTTAATGTCCAATGTTTCTAGAAGGGTGATTGCACTTTTTCTTGACATATTAAGCATATCTTTGAGTTCTTTTACATTCAAAGTTTTGTTCTTATCAAAGTGATCATCGACAGTTTTAATAAATTTGTCGTAGCATTTTTTAGAAATCAAGAAGTTATCTCTTAAAATTACGACATCTTTTTGCAATAAAATTCCCAAAATAGTCTTGTCCTTTTGGTTGTGAACAACATTGTCTATCTTCAATAATTTGTCGAATTGGTTTTGGCAAATATCTTGAAGCATTTTCTTTCTGATTTTTTCATCTTCATCACTTAACTGAACTTTGTGACATTTAGATGATATTATACCACTTTCTTCCATCAAAACTTCTTGGTCGATTAAATCTTTAATCATGTAATTGAAGAAAGGTCTATCGTCATCAAGTTGCAATTTTTTAAGAAGTTCTTCTTTGTTAATTCCAGGTAACAAAGGATTTGTTTTGTGGAATGATATCACAAACATTTTTAATTTACCTAATAATTTTAAATAAGCTTCTTTTTCTAATACTTTATCATTTCTAATTACAACTTTATCTTCTTGTTTTAGTTCATCCAACTCTTTTAAAACTTTGTCCTTTGATTCAGAAGAATAGAACACCAAGTCATCTATTTTAGTAGGGAAAGTTTCATCTTTTAGATAATTTAGGATGATATCTTTGATTTTACCTTCTTCTTTGATTTTAAGATTTTCAATGATTTCTTCATCAAATAACTTATGTTTTCTTACAGAACCATCTATTATAATACCGCCACCGATTGTAACTTGTGGTGAGAATTGTCTTAAAATAAATGGATCAGATGTTTTTGCATAGATTTTTTCTTCAAGTCTTATTTGTACCAAAGCTTGAGAACCTGGTTGTATTACTTGCTTATCAAGAGGAACAACTCTTCCGAAAATTTCTTTTGTTCCATGGAATAATCTAACTCTGTCCCAATGGTTAAGAGGAGAGGCGCTTTCAAGTAGCGTAAGTCTAACATCTATCATATTGAAAGCTTTTAGTGAGTTTTTCTTGGCAATAACATATCCTCTGTCGATTTCATCCAAATTTAGATTGATATTCAAAGCAACTCTTTGGGATGGGTGAGCGACATTTACATTTTTATTGTGAACTTGAATGTTTTTAATATTAATATCTTTTTCAATAGGATATATAAAAGATTCTCCCTTGTGAATATCTCCATCAAGAAGTGTTCCAGTAACAACTGTTCCAATTCCTTTGACATTGAATTTTCTGTCGATATTCATTCTGTAATCTCTTTCAGCGTGTTTTTGCTTTAATTTCTTAGATTCAGAATCTATCATTTGAATTAAATTATCTATTCCTCTTTTTGAAACAGAATCCACTTCGCAAACAGGACAGTTTTCAAGGAAAGTTCCTTTAACTAATTCTTTTACTTGTTCGGTTGTCTTTTGTGTTTCTTCATCAGTCGCCAAGTCTCTTTTTGTCAAGACAACAATACCTTCAGTTTTATTTAAAAATCTAAGTATATCCAAATGTTCAACAGTTTGTGGCATTACACCTTCTTTACAGTCGATACATAAAAGAATCATGTCCATTCCAAAAGTACCAGTCATCATATTTTTTACAAACTTTTCATGACCTGGCACGTCTATTATTCCAGCTCTTTGACCACTTGGAAGATCAAAATAGCTAAAACCTAAATCGATAGAAATTCCTCTCTTTTTTTCTTCCGGTAGTCTATCAGTACTATTTCCGGTTAAAGCTTTTATTAATGTAGTTTTTCCATGATCGATATGGCCAGATGTACCTATAATAAAATCCATATAACCTCCAATTAATTTACTAACGTATATTATATCATATTTCGTTATTTTTTATAAAACATAAGGAAATTATTTTCATAAGTTTTTTGACAAACGTATTGGTTTAAAACGGTAAAGTAAATATAAAATACTTTTGTCAATTACTTTATCATTATATTAAAGTTGATTAACCAAAAGATACATTTATAAGAATATATATACATAAATAATGCGATATTATGCTAGTTAATAAAGTGATAATGAATATTAATAAGGATTTTAAACAAAATACTAATTTACTTTAGGAAATATAAGTGGTATAATAAAAAATATAAATAAGAAAATAATCTTAATAACTGAAGGAAAACAATTTTTTAGGAGGATTTTAATGAGTTTTACATTTGACTTAAAAGAACATGCTTCTCAAGTCGAAGAATTTAGAGAATTTGTGAGAAGCAAAAAGGACATTAAGGGTCCATTGATGCCGGTATTACAACGTGCACAAGATGAATTTGGGTATTTACCAAAGGAAATTATCACTATGATTTCTAAAATATTGGACATTCCTTTGTCAGAAATTTACGGTGTTATTACTTTTTACGCACAATTTTCTTTGATTCCAAAAGGAAAGTACGATATTCAAGTTTGCGAAGGAACTGCTTGTTATGTAAAAGGAGCTCAAAGAGTTTCTGAAAAACTACAAGAGATTTTGAAAATTCCAGCAGGAAGCACTACTGAAGACCAAAAATTTTCCATTACTGCATGTAGATGTGTTGGATTATGTGCATTAGCTCCGGTTATTGTAATTAATGGAGATGTGTATGGTAAGGTAGCTGTTAACGAATTAGAATCTATTGTTAGTAAATATAATTAATTTAGGGGTTTATTATGGATATTCAAAAACTTAATGAGATAAGAGATGAGTTTGCAAAAAACATTAAAATGCGTGAACTCGTAAAGGATAAAATTTATGTTGAACATACAAATCCAAAGGAAAAACAAATTGTTGTGTGTGGTGGAGCTGGTTGTGAAGCTACAGGAGCAAAATCTTTGATTGATGAGTTCAATAAATATATAGAAGAAGAAAATATTGATAATGTTGCGGTTGTTCCAGTTGGATGTATTGGACTTTGTGAAACTGGTCCTAACGTTGTTGTGTATCCTGAAGGAATATTCTACACAAGAGTTAAGTTATCTGATGTTAAAAGCATTGTAGACAAATCAATCGTTAATGATGAGGTTGATGAAGATGTAGTGTACGAAAATGCAAAACAAGATGACAAAATTTTGAAATACAATTCGGTTGATTTCTACGACAAACAATTTAAGATTGCATTGAGAAATGTAGAAAAAATTCAATTAGAATCTTTGAATGAATATATTGGCGCAGATGGTTATCAAGCATTACATAAAGCCATTTTTGATTTAGACCCAAAATACATAATTGAAGAAATGAAAAAATCAGGATTAAGAGGTCGTGGTGGAGCAGGTTTCCCAACAGGTAGAAAATGGGAATCAGCATTTAAAGTAGAAAACAGTCAAAAATATGTTATTTGTAATGCTGATGAAGGAGACCCTGGTGCTTTCATGGACAGA
>NZ_JAGYZD010000126.1 GCF_018371055.1 Finegoldia magna
AAAATGTTTCACGTGAAACATTTTGATTCAAAAATAGAAAAACATCTTTTTCCCTCCCTTAGCAATCAAAATCCCACGAGAAATAATATTTTCCTCTTTTACTCTTAAATCTCAGCAAACAAAAAGCAGATACCTTGATTGACTAATGAATATCATCTATCGAAATAAAAATATTCTTCTACTTTTAGCAATTACAGTAAACTTGTCCCTGTCTTTATATTAAATTCGGTTTTCTGCTTATTATGAAGTATTTCCTTCCCTCTCTAGTAGCAATCAAAATCCCACGAACAATTCTATTTCTTACCTTTTTAAGCAAAATCTGCGCAAACAAAAAGCAGATTACCGCGATTGACGGAAAATATCATCTGGAGAAAACAACCTCAAATTCAAGCGAAGTGAATCGTTAAGAAATTGCACTGTCTGAGCGTTGGCGAGTTTGCAATTTCAGATTCACAAGCTTAGAATTTGCTTGTTTTCGTAAGCTAGATATTTGAGCCAATCCGGTTTTCTGCTTATTATTGTGAAGTATTCTTTCCTCTCTAGTAGCAATCAAAATTCCATAAACACGACTACTTTTTCCTTTTTTTTCGTAAATCTAGCGAAACAAAAAAGTAGAATACATTTTTGTTAAGAATATCATACGTAATAAATTGTTGTGATTTTACATCGAAGAACCACGTCAAAAATCCAACTGTTTGAGAGCATAGCTCGAGTTTTGGATTTTAATGGTTCGAGATTTACAAATCATCAATTTATGGAGTCTAGATATTCGTGCAAAAATGTTCTTCTACTTTTAGCATTTGCGATAATATTGTCCCTGTTAATAGTCAATTCGGTTTTCTGCTTATCATTGTGAAGTATTTTTAACTTAAATTTTCTTTGTTATAGTGGGTTTTTCTTTGGTTTGCCGCCACCTCGTGGGTATTTCTTAGGAGTTTCTTTGATTTTCTTGATTACAACCAAACTTCTATCCTCGTCATCTATTTTGTAATCAATAGTTTGCTCTATCTTGCCGCCGAGGATTTTGATTGCGTTCTCTCCTACGTCTGTTTCGTCGGATTTTCCTTTCATGGCTATCATGTATCCTCCGACTTTTACAAATGGTAAACAAAACTCAGCTAACGTATCAAGCTTTGACACTGCTCGTGATATGCAGTAGTCGTATTGTTCTCTGTATTCGGCAGTTCTCGTGCATTCTTCTGCTCTTTCGTGGACTGCTTTGATGTCTGTAAGTTGCAGTTCATCTATAACATCCTTCAAGAAATCAACTCTTTTTCTCAAACTGTCGAGCAGTGTGAACTTCAGATCATTTCTCGCGATTTTTATTGGAATTGCAGGAAATCCTGCACCAGTACCCACGTCAATTATAGTTTTGTTTTCCTCAAAATCGAACAAATTCAATACATACAAGGAATCCACAAAATGTTTCACGTGAAACATTTCTTCATCAGTGATCGCAGTCAAATTCATTACTTTGTTCTTTTCCAACACTAAATCCATGTATTTTAACAGCAAATCTATTTGATTGTCATCCAATTGTATTTCGTAATCGTTCAATATTTCTTTTAGTGACATTATTTCTTCCTCGTTTCCATATAAATCAATAAAACGTTGATGTCAGAAGGACTTACACCGCTAATTCTGCTCGCTTGACCCAACGATTCTGGTTTGATGTCATTAAGTTTTTGTACAGCTTCATTGGAAAGCCCCATAACTTCCTTGTAATCCTCGATCATATCCAGTTTTCTGTTTTCGAGCTTTTTAAATTGCTTGATTTGGCTCATTTGTTTTGCAATGTAGCCTTCGTATTTGATGTGAGTTTCCACTTGTAGTCTCAAATATCTAGGCAGTTCTGGTCTATCAACGTCAAATTCTTCTGTTTTATCGTAAGTTAATTCTGGTCTTTTGATTAAATCCAACAAAGTTATGCCTGTTTTAAGTTCAGATGACCCAAGTTTTCTCAATTTTTCGTTGGTTTCTTCTGTTGGAGTCACCATGATTAACTTCAATCTTTCGATTTCCTCGTCAATCGTCTTCTTCTTGTGAAGCATTTTCTCGTATCTTTCATCTGTCGCAAGTCCTATCTCGTGTGCTCTTTCAGTAAGCCTCAAATCAGCGTTGTCTTGTCTCAAAGTCAAACGATACTCGCATCTGCTTGTCATCATTCGGTATGGCTCGTTAGTTCCTTTGGTTACCAAATCATCTATCAATACGCCAATATATGCGTCTGATCTATCCAATACGAATGGCTCTTTGCCAAGCAAATTCATAGCAGCATTGATTCCAGCGATAATCCCTTGACCGGCTGCTTCTTCATATCCGCTGGATCCGTTGATCTGTCCTGCAAAGAACAAATTATTTATTTCCAAATGTTCCAAAGTCCTCTTTAATATAGTAGGATCGATGCAATCATATTCGATTCCGTACGCACTTCTCATAAATCTCACGTTTTCGAAACCAATGATTGTCTTGTACATTTCTTTTTGTACTTCTTCTGGAAGAGTCGATGACACACCTTGAATGTACATTTCCTTCGTACTCAAACCTTCAGGTTCCACAAATACTTGATGCTCGTCGCGGTCTGGAAATCTAACGATTTTGTCTTCAATCGAAGGACAATAACGTGGCCCCACACCCTTCACAATACCTGCATACATCGGAGATCTCTCCAAATTATCCTCAATAATTTGTTTTGTTTTAAGTGTAGTGTAGGTCAAATAGCAGTTTTCTTGCTTCTTTGAAATATCCTTACCATCATTCAAAAATGAAAAAGGAATAACATCGTCATCACCAGGTTGCACAGTCATCACTTCGTAGTTCAAACTGTCCTTGTGAACTCTCGCAGGCGTACCAGTCTTGAATCTTCTAAGCTCAATTCCCAAATTTTTCAAAGAATCCGACAATTTCTTGGATGATTTCATACCGTGAGGGCCAGATTCATAAGTGTATTCTCCCATCATCACAAGCCCTTTAAGATATGTCCCAGTCGCAAGAATCACAGCACGTGTCGGAAAAATAGCACCTTGTGCAGTTGTAATCGACTTTATTTTGTTGTCCTCAACGCCAATATCCACGACTTCAGCTTCAATCAAATCCAAGTTTTCTGTGTTTTCCAACACACTTTTCATCTCATCGTGGTATTTTCTCTTGTCTGCTTGCACTCTAAGTGAGTGAACAGCAGGACCCTTGGAAGTGTTCAACATTCTCGATTGAATGTACGTCTTGTCGATAACAAGACCCATCTCACCACCCAATGCGTCAACTTCCTTCACCAAGTGACCCTTTCCAGTGCCACCAATGTTTGGATTACATGGCAAATCAGCCACAGAATCCAAACTTATACTCATAATCGCTGTTTTTAATCCCAACCTCGCTGTGGCAAGAGCAGCCTCGCAACCAGCGTGACCGGCACCCACAACCACAACATCGTAGGGATTTTCATAATATAATCTATCCATTTTATTTACCTATACAAAAATCGCTAAAAATCTTATTCAACACATCATCATCAACCGTTTCCCCAGTGATTTCTCCCAAGATTTCCCACGCATTACGCAAATCAACCTCGAAACAATCAATAGGAACTCCAGCTTCCATATCGTGTAGAGAACTCTCCAAAGATTTAATAGCTTTGTTAATAATATCTCTATGTCTAATGTTAGTAATAATATTGTCGTTATTTGCTTCAATATATCCATCATTAAACATCTCTATAATCTTGTTTTCTAAATCCTCGATACCCTCGTTGTTTTTGATTGAAGTGTGAATAACCTCGATTCCTTCCAAGTTCTCATCGAAATCAAATCCACCATCCAAATCAATCTTGTTCAACAAAACAATCGACTTTTTATCTCTAATAAGATCCAAAATCTTCCTATCTTCATCGTCAAACTCTCTCGAAGAATCAAAAATCGCAATAATCAAATCCGAATCAGAAATAAAAGACACAGATTTTTCAACACCGATTTTCTCCACGATATCCTCAGTATCTCTAATACCAGCAGTATCGTTAATCTTCAGACTTATTCCGTCCAAATCAATGTATTCCTCGATGACATCACGAGTAGTTCCTGGAATATCCGTAACAATAGCCCTGTTTTCCTTCAACAAAGCATTCAACAAAGAAGATTTGCCTACATTTGGCTTACCAATTATCGTAGTATTGATACCATCTCTGATAATTCTACCTCTGTTTGCACTCTCAGAAAGCTTTTTAAGCTTATCCAAAACTTCCTTGCCCTCGTTCAAAACAGGAGTGTTGTCCAATTCGTCCTGCATATCTTCAGTAAAATTAATAGAATACTCCACATGAGATAGCATATCCAACAATTGGTCTCTCAACTGTTTGATATTTCTGTTAACACTACCCTCCAACTGTTTCATACTCACAGAGTATGCCTTGTCAGTCTTCGCCTTAATCATATCGATAATCGCCTCAGCTTGAGACAAATCAATCCTACCGTTCAAGAAAGCCCTCTTAGTGAACTCACCAGCCTCAGCAAGTCTTGCACCGTTGTTTAACAGAACTTCCAACACCTTTCTCACAGCGACAACTCCACCGTGAGTGTAAATCTCCACGACATCCTCACGAGTGTAAGTGTGAGGAGCCTTCATATAACAAACCAAGACCTCATCGACGATTTCATTATCGTCAACAATGTGGCCATAAGTCATTTTTCTATTTATAAAATCAGCATTATCATTAGCCCTCTTGAACACAGAATCAAGCACATCCACACAACCCTCTCCAGTCATTCGAACAATGCCAATTCCTGCTTCACCAGTAGCAGAGCTAATAGCTGCAATACAATCGTCCATATTTAGTCTATCCTTTCATTCTTTATAGCAATATTATATTATATCATACAAAAAGATTACAAATAAATAAGACCGTAATTTCAACAAATTAAACATCCCACAAAAAAAGACCACATACCAAAAGATATGTAGTCTTGTAATTTATTTTCTTTTAATAATAACTCTTCTATTAGGCTCATTGCCTTGAGAGAATGTATTCA
>NZ_JAGYZD010000127.1 GCF_018371055.1 Finegoldia magna
AATACGAACAATCAATTAAAGATACTGAAGATATCTTAGCCGAAAAAGAAAGAGAAGAATTCTTCAGATTGAAGATGGTCAAAAAGAAAAAGAAATAAATATCGGTTGGGCAGATGGTTTGCCTGACCGTTTTTTTGTTGTATGATGTATATAGCAAATAAATTAAAAAGAGAAGGATGAATATGAATACGTTAAAATTTTTGACACATTGTATTTGGTGGCAAGATATAAAAAAACCAGAGAAATTTTCTGAAAATATTTTAAGAATACTATATATTGCTCTGGAATTATTTATTAGTTGGTTTTTGATAATGTATTTAACAAATTTCAGTTTGAATAAAGTGCTTTATGTATTTTTATCCATCTATATAATATTATCTTTGTTGACATTTGGAGCTATTAGATCGTATTTGCTTGAAATATCAGAAGATAAACCTCTTTTATCTTGGGGATTTTGGATTTTGGACTGGCAACTTTCTTTAGTTGGATTGTTTTTTTTAGCATTTAACAGAGGAAATATTTTTAAAATAATTAAAAAATAATTTTAAGGAATTTAAAAAAGAATTCCTTATTTTTGTTTGTGAATGGTAACGGTTTGAGGTATTATATAAATAGAGGTGATTATATGTGTAATTGGGATTTGTCCAAGATGTATAAGGACAAGAACGAAATTGAAAAAGATATTAAATTAGTTAACGAAAATATTAATAAAATTGATGAATTGAAGAAAAATGAAAAGGATAATTTTATAAAAATAATGGATTTACTTTTCGAAACTGACAGAGTAATGGATAATTTGTACACTTACGCTTCAATGAAAAAGGATGAAAACAGCAAGGTTTCAGATAGTGTAAAATTGGAATTGGAATTGTCATCATTGTACAACAAGCTACAATCTAGATTTTCTTTTGTTGAACCATTTGTTTTATCATTAAAAGAAGATGAACAAGACAAACTTATCAGAGAAAATCCAAGTTATGAAATATTCTTCAAAAAGATTTTGAGATTTAAGGAACACACTTTATCTGCAGAAGAAGAAAACATTATTTCTCTTATGAGTGAAGCTATGTCAAGCCCTCACAATGATTTCTACAGTTTGCAAAACACAGATATGGAATTTCCTTATGTAGAATCAATCGATGAAAAGCTTACAAATGCTAATTTTGTTCCACTATTATCTAAGCTTCCACGTGAACAAAGAAAAGAAGTTTTTGAAAAATATTACGATGAATTAGCTAAGTACAACAATACTTTTGGCTCTACTTTGTATGCGAATATCAAAAATTTGGTTATACTATCTAAAATCAAAAAATACGACAGTGCAAGACAAATGGAATTATTCAACGACGATGTTGAAGAAGTTGTGTACGATAATTTAATCGACATTGTGCACGAATACTTGCCATACATGTACAAATACTACAAGGCAAGAACAAAATTGTTAGGATTAGATGAGCACCACATGTACGATGTTTATGTTCCATCTACAAAAGGTTTTGATCGTGAAATTCCATTTGAAGAAGCTAAGAAAATGGTGATTGAAGCTGTAAAACCAATGGGAGAAGAATATCAATCTATCATGAAGAAAGCTTTTGAAGAAAATTGGATTGATGTTTATCCAAAAGATGGCAAGAAACCAGGCGCTTACAGTTGGGGATCATACGATTCTTATCCATACATTTTATTAAACTACACAAATGATGTGGATTCTGTGTTCACTTTGATTCACGAATTGGGTCATTCAATTCATTCATATTATTCAAGAGCTAACAATGAGTTCAAATATGCAGGTTATACTATATTTGTTGCAGAAGTTGCAAGTACTTGTAACGAAATGTTGTTGTTGGATTATATGATTAAAAACGCTAAGAATGACGATGAAAAACTATACTTGTTAGATCATCACATCAACTCATTCAAATCAACAATTTTCAGACAAACTATGTTTGCAGAATTTGAACGAGAAACTCACAAATTAGTTGAAGAAGAAAAGGCATTAACTGGAGAAGATTTCAACGAAATTTACCTTAACTTAAACAAAAAATACTTCGGAGATAGTGTTGTATCAGATGATTTGATTAAGTACGAATGGTCAAGAATCCCTCATTTCTACACTAACTTCTATGTGTATAAGTATGCTACAGGTCTTAGTTCATCATCAATCTTGTCACATAAGATTTTATCGGGAAATGAGCAAGATTTGGAAAACTACAAGAATTTCTTAAAAGATGGTAACAAAAACTATCCTCTAGTACAACTTAAAAACGCTGGAGCAAACATCAAAGATAAAGAAGTTTTGAGAACTGCTTTTGAAGTTTTTAAAGAAAAAGTATTAGAATTTGAAAAAATTGTCAATAAATAGGGGAGAAATTCATGAAATATAAATCATTACACACATGTATCAGAGTAACTAATTTGGAAAAATCAATCGAGTTTTATGAAAAAGCTTTAGGTATGGAAGTTACAAGCAAGAAAGATTTCCCTGAAGATAAGTTCACACTTGTGTATATGACAAGCGATCACAACTATGAAATCGAACTGAGTTATAACTACGGGAAGACAGATTATACTCATGGCGATTTCTACGGTCACATGGCTTTTGAAGTTGAAGATTTGAAAAAATCACACGAATATCACAAATCTTTAGGTTATGAAGTTGACGAATTAGGTGGACTTGAAGGTGTTGCAACATTTTATTTCATGAAAGATCCAGATGGTTTCAACATAGAAATAATCGGTAAATAGTATGAATCTTGAGTTAAAACATGTGAATAAATCTTTTGGAGATAACAAAGTTTTAACCGATATTTCATTTAAAGTTGAAAGCGGACGTGCTTTTGGGTTTTTGGGTAGAAATGGAGCCGGAAAAACTACAACTATGAGAATCATTACGGATGTTTTGAGTGCTGATAGTGGACAAGTTTTGATTAACGGCTCTCCCATTAATTATAATGAAGTTAATATCGGATATCTTCCAGAAGAAAGAGGGTTGTATTCCAACGAAAAAGTGTTTACACAATTGTATTATTTTGCAAGACTTAAAGGTACAGACAGAAGAAGTGCTCTTCAAAATGTAAGATATTGGCTTGACAGATTTGATTTGGCAAAATACAAGAACAGAAAATTGTCCACTTTATCCAAAGGTTTAAGGCAAAAAGTTCAAATTATTTCTGCTCTTTTAAATGACCCTGATATTTTGGTATTGGATGAGCCGTTTTCTGGACTTGATCCAATCAATGCCCATGAACTAAAATTGGCTGTTGGAGAATTTATACAAAATCAAAAAATAGTTATATTCTCCAGCCATTTGATGAGTTATGTTGAAGAATTTTGCAGAGATGTTTGCGTTATTGAAGAAGGTAGAATTATTTTGAATGGGGATTTGAATGAAATCAAAACTTCAATGGCTGAGAAAAAAATGCTACTTAATGCAAACAATATGGGAATTTGGGAATTAAAAGAGTTATTGGAGTCAGAAAATTTGATATATCCAGATGCTGTTGTCAGAGAATTCAAGCTTTTGGTCAGACTTACTGAGAATGTAACCAAAGAAGATATACTAGAATTTATGATGTTAAATCAAATCGACATCAATTGTTTCAGTCAATACGAACCTAGTCTTCAAGATGTATTTGTGTCAAAGGTTGGTGTTAGAGAATAATGAAAAAATTTAGTAGAGTATTTAATTTTGAATTTAATTCTATAATAAGACACAATTCGTATTTGATTGCAACATTAGTAATCACAATATTGGTGTTTGCTTTGTCGTTTTTGCTGAGATTTATGCCATCTATTTTTAATAGCATGAATACTGGAGCGAACAAAAACGCAACCATAGATATTAACACTCTTACATTTGATAAAACTTGTATTTATTCATCTGATAACAAAATTGATGTGAAGTATTTGAAGACTATTATGGGACTTGATGATAAAAATATCCTAAAATCCGAAGATGAAGTGAAAAAAGCTGTCGAAAATGGAGAATACAACATTGGATTTGTAGTTGAAAGTCCTACAAAATTTAATTCTTATATAAAAAACAAAGAGTTTATGGATGATCATTCACAACGCTTTACAAAAGCTTTGGAGAAGTATAATTACGATAAAAGTCTGATTAATAATGGAGTGGATCCTGGAATAATCGAGAAAAACTCAAAAGAGAAAATCGACTTTACAGAAAAAGTTTTGAATAAAGACCGTTCGCACTCATTTGTGTTTTCGATAGTTTTCGTAATACTTTTTGATTTGATGATTTTATTCTACGGAAGTGTTATGAGTAACAATATCTCCAGAGAAAAAAAGGACAAAACTATTGAAGTTCTACTATCATCAGCAAAACCAAGTGTGTTTGTGTTTGGCAAACTATTAAGTTCAGCAGTTTTGGGAATAATCCAATACTTTATATTTATTATTGCGGGAATAATCGGAATATTTGTTAATAAAAACTATTATCCAGAAGGAATTTGGACGTTTTTCACAAATACTTTGAGTCTAAAATTCTTGTTGACTATACTTTTGTTTGTAGTGTTTGGATTTGTTTTGTATTTGATATTGTTCCAAATTCTTGGACTTGCTGTAAAAAGAGCGGAAGAAGTTAATTTCCTAATAGTTCCAATATTTTTGGTACTCGTTGGATTATTCTTTGTAATAATCAATTCATTAGGAAAAGACAGCGATATTTTGATTAAAATATTATCGTTTGTGCCTTTTTCATCTGCAACCTTGATGCCAGTTAGATTTTTATTGAATGATGTGAAGTTATTGGAAATAGGAATATCATTTGGATTGATGCTTGTAGTGATAGTTTTATTGTTAATAAAAGCAATAAAAATGTATCGCAAAAGCGCAATGGAAAATATCGATTAAAACACTTGACAGAATATGCAAATAGTGTTAGTGTTATATTATAACAACTAGATAATTATCTTATTAAGAGTAGTGGAGGGAATGGGCCCTATGAAACTCAGCAACCTATTAAATTAGGTGCTAAATCCCACAGGAAATCCTGAAAGATA
>NZ_JAGYZD010000001.1 GCF_018371055.1 Finegoldia magna
TTCTCAAATCATGAGAGGTTTTTATAATGGATTTAAAGATTATACTGAATTTAATATATTTGCATTAAGAGATGGATTTGTAGAAAGTTATAAAACTGCTTATAAAGCCGTAATGAAACCAACAGAAGGAACTATTCTTACAGTTTCTAGATGTATGGGTGAGTTTGCTGATCAAAATTATCAAAATTATGAAGATGTCAAAGAATTTTTGACAGATATTATATCTGAAGGTAACAAGGCACTTCTTAAAACTAAAGAAATGTTATCTGTTTTAAAAGAAGCCGACGTAGTTGATGCGGGTGGACAAGGATTAATGCTATTCTTAGAAGGTGTGTTAAATTACGATAATGAAAAATTGATTTCAGAAACAATAATTGACGAATCTTCTAGAACTATTAATGAAAATACGAATGTTGTATCAGATGAAGAAATAGAATTCGGATATTGTACTGAATTTTTTATAATGACTGATGCAGATGAAAATTCATATAGATCAAAATTAGAAAACTTTGGTGATTGTTTACTAGTTGTAAAAGGTGATGGAGTAATCAAAACTCATATTCACACTAATAATCCTGGTAAAGTTTTAGAAATTGCCATGGAATTAGGCGCTCTAAGAGATATTAAAATAGATAATATGAGACTACAACATCAAAACTTGCATTCTACTGAAGAAGAAATTAGCCAAGCTTCTACTAAACATTCAGAACCAGAAAAAGATTTTGGATTTGTAGTTGTTAGCAGTGGTAAAGGCTTCAGTAAAGTTTTCGATATGTTAAATGTGGATGAAGTGATTACTGGTGGTCAAACGATGAATCCATCAACTGAAGATATAGTCAATTCCATTGAAAAAGTTAATGCAAAAACAGTTTTTGTATTCCCTAACAATAAGAACATCATATTATCAGCTAATCAAGCAAAACAAATAGTTGATAAAAAAGTTTTCGTTGTAGAAACAAAAGCCGTACCACAATCCATTTCGGCTCTTTTAGCTTTTAACGAAGAAGCAAGTGCAGAAGAAAACTTTGATAGCTTTAATGATGTAATAGCTACAGTGAAGACGGGTGAAGTTACTTTTGCTGTAAAAGATTTAAATATGTCAGATATAAAAGTAAAGAAAGATGACATTATAGGTCTTGACCAAAAGAATATCAGAGCGGTAGGTAATGATATTAATAAAGTTTCAATGGATTTATTGAGACAACTAATTCAAAAAGACGATTCATTGGTTACAATTTATTACGGTGAAGGCTGTGATGAAATGGTTGCTAATAAGTTGAAGGATAGTTTGGAAGAAGAATATAAAAATATTGATATTGAGGTTGTTGAAGGATCTCAACCTTTATATTACTATGTATTTTCAATAGAATAACTCCTTACAAATAATTTCAGATAATAGATCGATTTTCATCGGTCTATTATTTGTATGTTTAATGTAGGGATTTTTTTGTGTGGTGAGTTATGCAATTATCAGAAATAAAAGGAATAGGAAAGAAAAAATTAGAAGTTTTAAACTCCATGGGTATTTTTGATGTTAATGATTTATTGAATTATTTCCCATATAGATACGAAAATAGATCGATAATTAAAAACATTATAGATACAAGAGATGAAGAAAGCTGCGTTATAAAAGTCAAATTTATTTCAAAACCTGTAACTAAGTATCTTAGAAGAAATTTAAACTTAACATCTGCTATTGCTTTTGACGATACTTCTAAAATCAGTGTGTCATGGTTTAATCAGCCTTTTATCAGAAATCAAATTTTACCAAACACTACCTACTATTTGTATGGGAAAATTAATAGAGTTCAAAATCAATTTAAGATATCCTCTCCAATTTTAAGTAAATCTTTTGGTGGAAAATTGGGCATTATTTATCCAATTTACAAAGTAAAAAAAGGCGTTACAAATAATGATATGATTAAATTCATTGATTTTGCTATTAAACATTGTATTGATGAAATTAAAAATGTTATTCCTTATAGTATGATTAAAAACTACGATATTGAGAACAAAAGAAATGCAATAAAAAACATACACAAACCTGTAGATTATGCACAATTTAAAAGAGCTAGGACTGCTCTTGTTCTTGAAGAAGTTATTATAATGCAATTGGCAATGAAATCAATGAAGACAACACTCAACGAACAAAATTATATAAAATTTAAAATAGACGAGAGCATAGATATTTTCATAAAATCTCTGAAATTTGAACTTACAAAAGGACAATTAGAAGCAATTAAAGATATTGAAAGTGATATGACATCTGAAAAGAGAATGAATAGATTGGTTCAAGGAGATGTAGGAAGTGGAAAGACAATAGTAGCTGAAGCAGCAATATTCAAATCACACTCAAGTGGTTATCAATCAGCTTTTATGGCTCCAACAGATATTTTAGCGACACAACATTATGAAAGCCTATCTGATGATTTTTCAAAATTTGGGCTAAAAGTTTGTTTATTAAAATCTGATTTAACAAAATCGGAAAAAGATTCTGTTTTAGAAGGAATAAAGTCGGGTTATTTTGATGTCATAGTTGGTACGCATGCAATAATTCAAGATTTTGTAGAATTCAAAAAGCTTGGACTTGTAATTACCGATGAGCAACATAGATTTGGTGTAAGTCAAAGAAAGAAAATTTCAGACAAGGGACAAAATCCAGATGTTCTTGTAATGACAGCTACTCCGATTCCAAGAACTTTAGCACTTTCTTACTACGGGGATTTGGATATATCAACAATAAATGAAATGCCTAAGGGTAGAAAAATAATAGAAACATATTCTGTTGGATTTAGCTATGAAAAAAGAATAGCAGCTTTTATCAGAAAACAAGTTGAAAATGGGTTTCAAGCTTATGTTGTGTGTCCGTTGATAGAAGAATCTGAAGCATTAGATTTAGAGAATGTAACAGAACTTTACAATAGGTTATCTAGTGAATATTTTTCTGATATAAATGTTGGAATGTTACATGGTAAAATGAAATCTTCGGAAAAAGAAGAAGTTATGAAAGATTTTGTAGACGGGAAAACAAAAATATTGGTATCTACAACAGTTATTGAAGTTGGCGTTAATGTCAAAAAAGCAAATGTAATTGTTATATATAATGCAGAAAGATTTGGACTTTCACAACTTCATCAACTAAGAGGTAGAGTGGGCAGATCTTCAGATCAATCTTATTGTATTCTTATCAATAATGCACATTCAGATGAACAAATGGAAAGAATGAATATTATGGTTAAGACAAATAGCGGCTTTGAACTATCACAAAAGGATTTGATGATGAGAGGTAGTGGTGATTTGTTAGGAACTAGACAATCAGGGATACCACTTTTAAACATAGCAGACCTAGAAAAAGACTATGAATTGATAGAAAAGGCTGCTGTTATAACCGATTATATATATACGAATGATTTATGCAAAACTAAAGAATATATGTATTTGGATGAAGAAATTAATAAGTTTAAAGATAAATTACTAGAAAATGTTATTTTTAATTGAGGTGAGAAATGAAAGTTATTTCAGGAAAAATGAGAGGTATGAACTTAAATACCGATTTAGATAGATTTACAAGACCGACAGAAGGTAAAATAAAAGAAGCGATATTCAGCGTGATTTTTCAAGTAAAACCTAATTCCAAAGCATTAGATTTATTTGCAGGAAGTGGAGCAGTTGGTATAGAGTTCATAAGTCGTGGATGTGATTTAGTAGTATTTAGTGAAGCTTCTAATGATAATATAAAATGCATCAATGAAAATATTGAGCATACAAAATCACAGGAATTCGCAAAAGTCTTTAAAGGTGATTTTAAGAAAAATTTATTAAATATCAGAAGACAAGGATTAAAATTTGATTATGTTTTTATCGATCCGCCTTATGAAAGATTAAATTATTACAAAGAATCCATTCAGATGCTAATAGATAATGATCTTTTAAATGATGATTGTCTTGTAATATTAGAATCCGAAAAAGAATTGTCTGATGAATATTTCAAAAATTTAAAATTAGAAAAACAAAAACAATATGGTAAAAAGAAGAATATATATTTTTTGAGGAATGATAATGAATAAAACAAAAGTATTATATCCAGGTAGTTTTGATCCAATTACAAATGGACACATGGATATTATTGAAAGAAGCGCAAAAATTTTTGAAGAAGTAAATGTAGCTGTTGTAAAAAACATTCAAAAGAAAAGCATTTTTTCACTTGAACAAAGAGTTGCTATGATTGAAAAAGCATGTAACCACTTATCTAATGTAAGGGTTCATCAATTTGAAGGATTGACTGTAGATTTTGCAAAACAAATAGGTTGTAGTACAATTATAAGGGGACTACGTGCTGTGAGTGATTTTGAATCAGAAATGCAAATGTCTTTGGCTAATAAGAAGTTAAATAATGAATTAGAAACATTGTTTTTAGTTGCAGATGGCAAATATGCATTTCTTTCGTCTTCTATAGTAAGAGAGATAGCTTCCTATGGCGCTGATATATCAGAACTTGTTCCAGAAAATATCATTGACGATATAAAGGATAAATTTAACGATAAATAAATGCTTTATCTTGAATTAATTTGATATTTTTATTATAATAATTGTAAGAATAATTAGCTCAATGCAGGAGGGTTACATGGATATTATTAAGTTAATAGAAGAAATGGAAGACATACTTGATGAAGCATCAACAGTTCCATTTTCTAAAAAAGTTATGGTTGAAAGAGAAGAACTTCTATCAGTTTTAAAAGATATGAGAGAAAATTTACCAGAAGAAATCAAACAAGCTCAATGGACTAATGCTGAAAAGAATAGAATTATCGATGAGGCTAACAGAGAATCTGAAAATATTAGAACTCAAGCTTACAAAGAAGCAGAAAAAATCGACCAAGAAGCTCGTAACAGATTTGAAACAATGGTAAATGAACACGATGTTACTATTGCAGCTCAAAAAAATGCAGAAGAAATTACTTCTCAAGCTGAAAACAACGCTAGACTATTAAAGAGTCAATCTATCCAATATATAGATGAAATGTTGGAAACAACTCAAGACAAATTAAACAATCTATTGGAAGAATTACAAGAAAACAGAAATGAATTAAAAGGCTAATAAAAAGCTTGGTAGTTTTAGATGACTACCAAGCTTTTTTAAGTATTATTTTAATAAATTATCTGCAAATTTTTTTATATCAGCAGTAGAATTTTCGTCTGGTGTATCATAGCAAATTACAGTATCAATAACGTTTAAATTATTTTTCGAACATCTTTCTTTCCAAAAGCCCATCCATTCACCGTTGTTCCATTCATAAGAACCAAATAGAGCAATTTTTTTATCACTTAATGTATTTTCTAAATCAGAAAACATCGGTTCAAATGAAGTATCTTCTAGTTCTTCATCACCCATAGCAGGGCACCCAAAAGCAATGACATCGAAATTGTCAATATCGTAGTTTTTATAATCATCACTAAATACCATTTCGACTTTAGATCCTTTTGACTCACATTCTTCTTTAATAATTTGAGCCATTTTTTCAGTGTTACCAGTTTGAGACCAGTATAAAATTAATAAATTCATAATTTACTCCTTAAAATAATTTATTATATCAAACAAGTTATTTCCTTGTAATGATAATCTTTTTGTTACGAGCTTAGCATAGTCATATTTTTTAAATATATCTTTTGCCTTTTCCACATCAGAATATACTTTCCATTTTCCAGAAATACATTCATTTTTTCCATTGTAATTGATAAAACCAAGTACATCCTCGTAAGGATACCCTAAAAAAAATCCGATTTCATGAGGAAATTCATTTTCAAGTAATCTTTTCTTTAAAAAATTTATGCTGCTATTAAAATTATCCGCAGGATAACCATAACTTTTCAAAGCATTTTGCAGCCTCTTATCATTATAGTTTTCTATTAAATTGTAATTTATTAAGTACAGCAACAACTTTTTTCTAGTTTGCTTTAAAATAATTAAGCTAAAATTATATTCTGATAATTTTTCGTTTAATTTTAAAATGTCTTCAAATATGCTATCTGTATAATCAACATTTATCATATTTGCAAATTTGAGATTACTTAGTGTGGGATAACAATGTTCTAATAATATGTCTTGTAACATAACCACCTCTATAATAAGTATTGATAATTGATATCATAAAAAGTATAGCACATGATTTTTGATAAATCAATACTGATTATCAATTAAATTCAAAGAAATTTGTGGTATAATATCTTTGTGCAATAATGATATATGAAGTATCTTGATAATATCGAATGTCTATGTTATATTTTATATATCAACTTAATTGAAATGAGGTGGATAAATGAAGACTATTTTTTCAGTAATTTTAGTTATTGCCAGCATTGTAATAATAATTGCAGTGATGAGTCAAGAAACTAAATCAGAAGGGATGGCAGCGTTAACAGGCGAAACTAATGTCGGTGGACATGGTGGAAGATTAACTAAGGATAATTATATTAACAGAGTTGTTATTGTATCATCAGTTATATTCTTGGTTTCAGCTTTGGCGTTAGCATATATAAAATAATTTAATAGTTGAAAGGAGTAAATCATGGACAATATGTATTACTATTTAGCTATTGCAGCAGGTATTATCGCTTTATTATTTGCTGCAATAAAATTTAGTAGCATAAGTAAAAAAGGTGCTGGTAATGAAAGAATGAGGGAGATATCTGGATTTATTCACGACGGAGCAATGGCTTATCTTTCTCGCCAGTACAAAGCACTTATTATTTTTGTAGTTATAGTATGTGTAATTCTAGGTGTTGCAATCGATTATAAGACAGCAATTTGTTTTTTAGCTGGTGCAATATTTAGTGTACTTGCAGGTTACATCGGTATGCAAGCTGCAACAAAGGCAAACGTTAGGACAGCTAACGCGGCAAAAGAAGAAGGAATGAATGGAGCATTAAACGTAGCATTTTCTGGTGGAGCAGTAATGGGAATGTGCGTTGTTGGATTAGGAATTTTAGGTATAACTCTTTCTTATATTATTTTCCAAGATGCTGAAATCGTTACTGGATTTAGTTTTGGTGCTTCTTCTATAGCTTTATTTGCCAGAGTTGGTGGTGGTATCTATACAAAAGCAGCCGATGTTGGTGCAGACTTAGTTGGTAAAGTTGAAGCAGGTATTCCTGAAGATGACCCTAGAAACCCTGCAGTTATTGCAGATAACGTTGGGGACAACGTAGGTGATGTTGCTGGTATGGGAGCTGACTTATTCGAATCTTATGCGGGTAGTATTTTATCAGGTATTACATTAGGTTTACTAGCTTATAAAGAAGCTGGAGTATCATTTGCAATTGCGATTGCAGCATTAGGTGTTATTGCATCTATTATAGGTGTATTTACAGTTAGAGGAGGAAAAGATCCTCAAAAATCTTTAAATACAGGTACAATTATCAGTTCTATTTTAGCAATTGCTGGATCATTCTTCTTATCAAGATCTATTCTTGGTAGTAATAATGCTTTCTTCTCTGTATTAGCTGGTATATTGGTTGGATTGATAATTTCACAATTTACTGAATATTACACATCTGAAGATAAAAAACCAGTTCAAAAAATTGCCGAAGAATCAGAAACAGGTTCTTCTACAAATATTATCTCTGGTTTGGCTACAGGAATGAAATCAACTACTGGTCCAATTATTGTTATAGCTATCGGTATAATAGTTTCGTTCTTTGCATCAAATGGTGCAACAAATCCTACAGAAGGTTTGTATGGTATAGCAGTGGCAGCAATCGGTATGTTATCTACTTGTGGTATGACAATTGCGGTAGATGCTTATGGTCCTATAGCAGATAACGCTGGTGGTATTGCTGAAATGTGCGAATTACCAGAAAATGTAAGAAATATTACAGATAAATTAGACTCAGTTGGTAATACTACTGCTGCAATTGGTAAAGGATTTGCAATTGGTAGTGCTGCATTGACAGCATTAGCATTATTTGCATCATATACTGCTGTAGTAGGTTTGAAACAAATCGATGTTACAAGTCCAGAAGTTGTAGCTGGTATGTTTATTGGTGGTATGTTACCATTTTTGTTCTCTGCATTGACTATGGATGCTGTAGGAACAGCTGCAAATGATATGATTGTTGAAGTTAGAAGACAATTTAAAGAATTCCCAGGAATTATGGAAGGTACTCAACAACCTGATTACAAAAAATGTGTAGACATTTCTACAGGTGCTGCATTAAGACAAATGCTTGTTCCAGGTTTGTTAGCGGTAGTTTGTCCAGTTATTATGGGATTCTTGTTAGGTGCAGAAGCTTTAGGTGGACTTTTAGCAGGTTCACTTGTAACAGGTGTATTGATGGCAATATTTATGTCAAACAGTGGTGGAGCATGGGATAATGCTAAAAAATATATTGAATCAGGTCAACACGGTGGAAAAGGATCAGATGCTCATAAAGCAGCTGTAGTAGGAGATACTGTTGGGGATCCATTCAAGGATACTTCAGGCCCATCATTAAATATTTTAATTAAATTGATGACAGTAGTATCACTAGTATTTGCACCATTGATTGCTCAACATGGTGGACTAATACTAAACTTATTCTAAAAGATAGAATATTTTTAGTATTTAAAGTGTTTTTCTAAAACACGAATTGAATTAAAAGATTTTAAGCGGAATGTTATCTGTATATCGCAGAAAACATTCCGTTTTTAATTTTGTTTTATTTTAATTCAAAATTATTGTATAATATTATTATCTATAATTTTAGGAGGAATAAATGGACGAAGTCGGGCCCGATCTTATTTTAGAATTGGTTATTTTATTGATACTCATAATAATTAATGCTTTCTTTTCAGCAAGTGAAATAGCAATAGTATCTTGTGACAAAAACAAGCTTAGAGTTATGAGTGATGATGGAAATGAAAAGGCAAAATCTGTCTTAGAACAATTTGAAAAACACACAAAATTTTTGTCTACTATTCAAGTGATTTTAACTTACATTGGATTTGTTGCTTCAGCAATATGTGCATCTAGTTTAAGTGTCAGTTTGAGTCAAAAGTTAATATTTTTAGGATTAAATAAATCTGTAACTTATTGGATCGCAGTGTGTATTGTACTTATTGTTTGGTCGTTTTTGTATATTTTGTTTGGACAATTGATTCCTAAAAGAATTGCTTTGAGTGTAGCAGATTCTTTTGCGTTATTTTCAATTGGTGCTGTAAAATTTATTTACTTTATTTTAAAACCATTTGTTTTTTTACTTTCTAAGTCAACAAAATTTATACTAAGTATAATTGGAATAAAAACTTTGAATGTGGAAAGCAAAATAACTGTTGAAGAAATAAAATCAATGGTAGAGGTCGGAAAAGAACAAGGAATTATTAATTCAAACGAAAAAGACATGATCGATGCAGTTATTAACTTCAATGAAAAAACAGCTGAAGAGATTATGACAGCAAGAACAGAAGTATTTGCCATTGACCTTGAGGATTGCATTGAAGATTATTTAGATAAATTAATGGAACTTAAATTTTCGAGGATTCCAATATATGAAGGCGATATCGATAATATACTAGGTATCATTTATATTAAGGATTATATGAGTGAAGCTTACAAACATGGGTTTAATAATGTTGATTTAAGAAAAATTTTAAAACCAGCGTATTTCATATCTGAAACAAAAAATATCAATGATTTATTCTCAGATATGAAGAAAAAAAGAATTCACATGGCAATCTTAATAGATGAATATGGTGGTTTTTCAGGAATTGTATCGATGGAAGATTTAATTGAAGAAATAGTCGGTAATATCGAAGATGAATACGACCATGAAGCCCCTGATATTATTCAGGTTGACAAATTTAATTATATAGTAAAAGGTAGTACTTCCATAAAAGAAATCAATTCCAACATTGGACTTGGGATTGATGAGCTATCGGATGATTATGATACATTAGGCGGTATGTTAATTAACAGGTTGGGATATATACCTGAAGATGGTTTCAAAAGAAAAATAGAAATAGATGATGTTTTGTATAATATAATTTTTGTTGAAGATAAAAGAATTAAAAAGGTAAAAATTACATTACCTAAGAACTTTTTTGAATAGGTGATTAAATGATTATTATAAAAAATAAAGATGAAATAGAAAAAATGGATATTTCTGGAAATGTCATTTCAGGAATGCATGAAGCTTTAAGAGAATTCGTTAAACCAGGGTTGACTACAATGCAAGTTAATGATTTTTGCGAAAAATTTATTAGAAGCAAAGGAGCAATACCTGCTCAAATAGGATTTGAGGGATTCCCGTACGCTACATGTTGTTCTGTAAATGATGAAATATGCCATGGATATCCATCTGATTATGTTATAAAATCTGGAGATTTGTTAAAAGTTGATACAGTAGTTGAATTAAATGGTTGGATGAGTGATTCCTGTTGGAGCTATGCAGTTGGTGAAATAGATGAAGATACTCAAAATCTTATGGATGTTACTAGAGAATGTTTGTATGAAGGAATTAAATTAGCGGTAATAGGCAATAGACTAGGCGATATAGGAGCTAAAATTCAATCTATAGCAGAAACTAATGGCTACTCTGTAGTACGCGAATTCACAGGTCATGGGATCGGAAGAGGTATGCATGAAGACCCAATGGTTCTTCACTATGGTAAAGAACACAGAGGTCTTAGATTACAAGAGGGAATGGTATTAACTATTGAACCAATGATTAATATGGGAACTCATAAGTTGAAAATTGATAAAAATGGATGGACAGCTAGAACTATTGACGGGAAAAAATCATGCCAATATGAACACACGTTAGCTATCACAAAAGATGGTCCAAGAATTTTGACTAAACAACAAGGTCAATAAAATAAAGAGAATATTTTGAGAGTTTCCTCAAAATATTCTCTATTTTTTTATTACTGGAAAATCATAAAAATCATTAACCTTTTTTGTAGAATATAATAGTCTACTAACTTTTACATCATATTCAAATAATTCTTTGTAATTATCAGATAATTTTGAAAAATCTCTGTTCAAAGAATAAATTTTACAATTTTTATTAATTGTGGACAAATCGAAGTTTTTTTTGAATCCCAATAGACGAACAGCTTCAATATCTGCATTTACGATATCATCCACAAATTTTTTATCCACTTCTAAAATATAATTTAAAATCAATCTTTGAAGGCGAGTTTGAGTATATTTTTTATTTTTTATGTTTTCAAAAAAATCTTCATAATTTTCATTCAATGCTTTTGATAGAAGATTTTCTAATCCTTTTTCATAACCAGTTACATCATCCAATTCAGCTTTTTCCACAAATAATTTATAAGATAATATGTCTAACAGTTTTTTGTTAGATTGAATAGAATTGTTTTTTAGATATTCGTAAGTTAAGGATGGAATTTTGTCTTTAAATTCTTCTAATAGTTTCAAATTAGTTCTAATAGAGGATGCGCTATAAGAAATACCTTCAATAGAACTTGAATTGTATTCGCTATTTATCCTTTTTATTGGCAGAATTTTACATTTAGATTGTAGTTTATCTAATGATTTCATATATTCCAAAGCGAGGATGTTATTTGATTTGAAGATTTCATCAGAGTAATTAGAGTAGTTTTGCTTTGAAAATTCCATTACATTTTTATTATAAGAAGTATTTTTGTTTTCTGCTATAAACTGTTTAATATTGGCTTCATTTTCTAGGAGAAAATCTTTGTATGAAATTAGATCTTTTATTTCTGTTTCAATTCCAAAAGAAACATAATCACATCCAATAGTGTCAATTATTTTAATAGCGTAATAGCTAAAATTTTCTGCTGATTGTAAAGAAAACACAGAAGGAATTTCAATAACACAGTCTATTCCGTATTCCAAAGCAATTTTAGTTTTATAAAGTTTGTCTAAAATAGAAAACTCACCACGTTGCACGACATTTCCACTCATGACTGCAATTATATTTACTTCTGGGAAATATTTTTTTATTTGTTCTATTTGATGTAAATGCCCAAGATGAAATGGATTGTATTCACATACTATAGCTACATTCATAATTATTGATTCCTTTCATATACTTTTTTCTTATGTTGTATTATAATTGATATTGGTAATATAGTAAATAAAAAGGGGTAGATTTTATGGATATAAGATTTGTTAAAGGCAATATTTTTGAGCTACAGAGCGATGCAATTTTATATTTTATCGAAAATTCACTTCTGGAAGAGAATTCAAAAAAATTAGTTGAAAAAGCTGGAGAAAGAATTTTAGAACCTCTTACAAAAATAAGTGGAATAGAAAAAGGCGAATGTAAAATCATTCCCGCTTTTAATATAACTTCGGATTATGTGATATTGGCAAATTTGCCAGATGATTTAAGAAATAACAACAAAAATATTTTCAAAAATCTAATCTATAATGTTTTTTGTGAAATGAAAAAATTTGAAATTCATTCGCTTAACATAGATTATTCTTTTTTAACTGAAAAATATTCTAGTGAATTTGTTAATCTTATAAATGAAGTTATAGACGAAAAATCGTTGAGAATTAGCGATTTTCTTGTATTTATGTGCAAAAGTTAATAATTGACTTTTAACTTAAATTACTCTAAAATAATATTATGTCCAATGACGAAAGGTAGTGATTAATATTTTTCCAGAAACTCATAAGAGAATTGTTAGAGAAATAAATCAAGACATTAAAGATTCCTATGGAATCAATTTAAATATAAAAAAATTAGAATGGGGAGCTGTTAGTCCAGATATTTTACCAAAATACAAGCTAATAGCACATTACAAAGAAGAAAGTATAAATTATATTGTAAAAGAAATTATAACTATAATTTATCTTTTTCAATTTACAGATTTAACAAGATTGAATTCATTGCAAAATAAGATTTTAAGTACAAAACTTGGAGTAATAAGTCATTATCTAAGTGATTATGTGTGTCTTCCGCATGCAAAAAGATGGAGGTGTAATCAACACCTTAAAGATCACATGAATTACGAAAGAGTTTTGAATAAGTTAGCACAAAATCATATATTTGACAAAAGAGCAATAACATCAGGTCAAATAAGCATAGATAATGATGAATGTGTGATGTTAAAAACATTGGTTAAGAATTATATTGAAGATATAGTAGATGAATATAGCATTTCAGAAGATAAAACGAGAGATTTGGACTTTGCGTATGGTTTGAATTATTCTATTTTCTGTTTTATCTTTGAAACTATTGAAGTATTCTCTACAGAAAGATACTATCAAAAGTCCTTTGTTTTTTAAATATAATTAGGAGTAGGAGTTATGTATAAAGCTTATAACACGAACAATTTAAAGAAAAAGCTTGAGAAAAAATTTCTTTTCGAAGACGATTTATTAGCTTTATACTTAATGCTTGATATTGTTCAACAAGAAAACAAAATACAACCTTGTTATGTCAAATATAACGCTCTTAATAAAATTTACAATGTTTTAATTAATCATTTGTCGTATAGAAATGATAGAGAAAATATTATTAAAGCTATTTTTGATTTGATATCAGAAGATATTAATAAAATTGAATTCACTTATTATCTTCAAGCTTATACTGAAGGCTTTAATAATAAGAATATAAGTGATGAGTTGGAGTTTTATGCATTAAGACATATTCCAGCATCTACGATTAAAAAATCGGATATTCTTCTTCATAATACTGAAAGCAGAAGTGCTAAGTTTTTAAAAAATAAGATGATTAGTTCAATTAAAAACAAATCAAATGCATTTAGAGTACAAGATTCAATAATAGATAATTATTGTGAAAACATCTTAAAAGACAAGATATTTAGCATTAATAGCAAGATGGACAAACAGTTAGTGATGAAATCTATTAATGATAGTGTAGTGATTTCTGAAGAAAAATTCTTGAATATGTGGCAATTAGAAAATTTGTACAAAAAAATTGTTAAAACTTTGAAAACTGTTTTAAATAATTCTATAGAAGATGCATTGTGGTATGGGTTAAATGACAGAGTATTACAAAGGTATAAGTAAATTGTAAAGTCGGATTTAAATTGTTGTAAAAAAATTTGACAAAACAAATTTAATCGTTTATACTAGTAAAGTAATGTTTGATACATTAAGCCCAGATAGCTCAGTCGGTAGAGCAAAGGACTGAAAATCCTTGTGTCGCTGGTTCGATTCCGGCTCTGGGCACCAAAATGTGTGCGGAAGTGGCTCAGTGGTAGAGCATCGCCTTGCCAAGGCGAGGGTCGCGAGTTCGAGTCTCGTCTTCCGCTCCATACGGCGACATAGCCAAGTGGTAAGGCAGAGGTCTGCAACACCTTCACCCCCAGTTCAAATCTGGGTGTCGCCTCCAAAGGAAAGTTTATTATAGACTTTCCTTTTTTTTATATGTAAAGGAGTTAATATGATTTTTATTGATTTATTAGAAGATGAGTATATTGAGGAATTATCAGATTTTGTATACAAACTGAGAAATAATTTTTTATTTCAAAATAAGTTTGATTCAAATTTGGCGAAAAATAGAACAACAATAATTAAATCTTTGAAAAAACAAATATCTAGAAAAAATCATTTCGTGATTTTTGAAGAAACTAAGTTAATAGGGTATTTGGTTTTAGATGTAGATGATAAAGAGTTGTTAATTAAAGAGATATATTTAGATAAAATTAATAAATCAATACTTTTTAAAATTTTTAGATTTTTAATGGATTATGCACTATCAAACTTATTTGATATAATTAAATTTAAGTTCAATGGATTTATTTTTGATGAAATTATAAAAGAATATTTGGATGATCAAAATAGATTAGAAATAAAGAATGATATGTTTGTTGAATCTCATAATAAATTTGCGATAATTAGTTTTAAAGCTAAAAAAGGCTTGATAAAATTTTTAAAAGACAATGATTATGAAGTTATTTACAGTTTCAATAGTAAAAAAATGGATGAAAAAGTTAATGACCATGTAGATATGCAAATTAGAAAAATAAATGAGAATACATTTGTTTGTACTCAAGAATCGTATTTTCATTATAGAGCATATCTTCCAAATTATATAACATTATACGTAACGGAGCTTGAGATAACGAACACATATCCGAAAGATTGCTTGTTAAATAACTTTTCAATTGAAAATCATTTAGTATGTAATAAAAAATCTGTAGATCCTGTTATCTTGAAACTTCTTAAAGATGAGAAAATAATAATGGTAAAACAAGGATACTCCAAATGTTCAACAATAGTTACTGATAAATTTGTAATTACCAGTGATAAATCTATATATGCTAGTGTTCAAAAACAAAGTATTAAGGCTTATCTGATAGATGCCGGTGAAATAAAACTAGAAGGTTATGATACAGGATTTATTGGTGGGACTTGTGGATATTGTGTTGATTTAGGGGTTGTGTTTTATGGCAATCTTGAAAAATATAAATTTAAAAATAAACTTATTGAAATTTTAGAACAAGAAAATATAAAATACTATTATACAGATGATGATGATTTTATAGATCGCGGATCTATAATCTTTAATAAATAGGAGGTCAATTATGATTCAACCATCTACATTACCGGGAATGATGGAACTTCTTCCTGAAGACCAAATGGTGTTTGATACAATAAAAAGAAGAATAGAAGATGTTTTTATTAAAAATGCATTTTTTTCAATCGATACACCTGCTATAGAAAAATTAGACGTTTTACTATCTAAAGGTGGAGGAGAAACAAGTAAGCAAGTTTATAAAATTGATAGTAGTAAGAAAAATCAAGGATTAAGATTTGACTTAACTGTGCCACTCGCAAAATACGTTTCAATGTACATGCAAGACTTAGCATTCCCATTTAGAAGATATCAGATAGCTAAGGTGTATAGAGGAGAAAGAAATCAAAAAGGAAGATATAAAGAATTTTATCAATGTGATATAGACATCATAGGAAATGAAAAATTGAGCTTATATAATGATGCGGAAATAGTAAAATGTATGTATGAAGCTTTAAAATCAATAGATGTTCCAGACTTTGAATTTCAATTTAATAACAGAAAATTATTGAATGGATATTTCTCTGATTTAGGTATTGAGGACTTTGAATCGTGTTTGAGAATAATTGACAAATTAGATAAAATAGGAATAGATAATGTAAAAGAAGAATTATCGAAAATTAACTTGGATGATGAAAAAATAGATTCGATTTTAAGTTTCTTACAAATAGATGGAACTAACCAAGAAATAATCGAAAAACTAGAATCACTGAATATCGATAATGAATTATTTGTTTGTGGGCTTGAAGAATTGAAGTTTGTATATGAAGATATTTTATCTTTGGGTGTTAGTCCAGATAATATTAAAATAAATTTATCGATAACTAGAGGACTTGATTACTATACAGGTTCAGTATTTGAAACATTTTTTAAGGAATATCGTGAAATTGGATCTATTTGTTCTGGAGGAAGATATGATAGTCTAGCGAATAATTTTACTAGAAGCAAGTTGCCTGGAGTAGGAATGAGTATCGGCTTAACTAGATTATTCTATCAACTTCAAGAATTAAATTTGGTTAAAGGACAACAAACTAACTTTGATTGCATTATTATTCCTATGAAAGGTTATGAAAAAAATGCAGTGAAGTTGATGAAAGATTTGAGAAGTTCTTCTGTAAGATGTATGAGTTATCTTGAAGATGATAAATTAAAAAAGAAATTTAATTATGCTGACAAATTATCCGTAAAATATGTTATAATAATAGGACAAGATGAAGTTGAGCGAAATAAATTCACTTTACGAAATATGGAAAATGGTAATCAAGAATTATTAGAACTTAACCAAATTTTTGAAAAGTTAAAATAAAGGCGATGAAAAATCCCAGTAAGCATATAAGAACTTTCAGAGAGAGTAAAACTTAGGCTGAAATTTTACTTAAGAGATCAGTATGCTGAATACTAATTTGGAGCCTATTGTCAAATGAGAAAAAATTAGGGTGGAACCACGAGACACTTGTCCCTATCGGGATGAGGGTCTCTTTTTTATTAGGAGGTATTTATGTTTGAAGTAAAATTAAAAGATGGATCCGTAAAAGAATTTGATGAAGAAATTAGTTTATTAGATGTTTGCAAATCAATTTCTGAAGGATTAGCAAGAGACTGTGTCGGAGCAGTTGTAGATGGTAAAATAATGGGATTAATGGAAACTATTGATTCTGACTGTGAAGTTCAATTCGTAAAATTTGATGATGAAGAAGGAAAGCAAGTTTTCTGGCATACTTCATCTCACTTAATGGCTTATGCTATTCAAAGATTGTATCCAAATACAAAATTTGCAATTGGACCATCAATTGATTCTGGATTCTATTATGATTTAGATACAGATCACAAGTTTGTACCTGAGGATTTAGAAAAAATTGAAGCCGAAATGAAAAAAATAGTTAAGGAAAATCCTAAATTAGTAAGAGTTGAGATCTCAAGAGAAGAAGCTTTGGAAAGATTTAAGAAAGAAGGTCAAGATTATAAAGTTGACTTAATAGAAAATCTTGATGAAGATGCTACAATTACATTGTATGAAATGGGAGACTTCGTTGATTTGTGTAGAGGACCTCATTTATTAGAAGTGAAAAATATTAAAGCATTCAAGTTATTATCAATTGCCGGTGCATACTGGAGAGGTGATGAAAATAACAAGATGCTTCAAAGAATTTACGGAATTTCATTCCCTAAGAAAAAATTATTAGACGAATATTTAGAAAGAATGGAAGAAGCTAAGAAAAGAGATCACAGAAAAATTGGTAAAGAAATGGGGCTATTCTCAATTCAAGAAGAAGGACCGGGTTTCCCATTTTTCCATCCAAATGGAATGGTTGTGTTAAATGAACTAGAAAAATTCTTGAAGGAACAACTTTTAGATAGAGGATATGGACAAATCAAAACTCCATTGATTTTGAACGAAGATTTATGGCATCAATCAGGTCACTGGGATCACTACAAAGAAAATATGTATTTCACTCAAATAGATGGTGATGATTATGCAATAAAGCCAATGAACTGTCCAGGATCAATTTTAGTTTACAAAGATGAATTGCACAGCTACAGAGAACTTCCAATTAAAGTTGCAGAACTTGGTCAAGTTCACCGTCATGAATTATCAGGGGCATTGCATGGCTTATTCAGAGTTAGAACTTTCGTACAAGATGATGCACATGTATTCTGTTTACCTGAACAAATAGAAGAAGAAGTAACTAAGATTATAGATTTCTGTGATTATATTTATTCTAAGTTTGGTTTTAAATATGAAGTTGAATTGTCAACTCGTCCAGAAGATTCAATGGGATCAGATGAAGATTGGGATTTAGCAATTAATTCACTTAAGAGTGCATTGGAACATAAAGGTCTTGAATATAAAATTAATGAAGGTGACGGTGCTTTCTACGGGCCTAAAATAGATTTCCATTTGGAAGATGCAATTGGTAGAACTTGGCAATGTGGAACTATTCAATTGGATTTCCAAATGCCAGAAAGATTCGATATGACTTATATCGCAAGTGATGGATCTAAAAAACGTCCAGCAATGATTCATAGAGCAATTTTAGGTAGTGAAGAGAGATTTATGGGAATACTAATAGAACACTATGCTGGAAAATTCCCATTATGGTTATCACCAGTTCAAGTAGAAATTCTTCCTATTAGCGATAAATTCAATGATTATGCGTATGAATTACAACAAAAAATGAAAGCACGTGGATTGAGAGTGAAAGTCGATGATAGAAGTGAAAAAATCGGTCTTAAGATCAGGGAATCTCAATTGAAGAAAGTGAACTATTCATTAATAATTGGACAAAATGAAATTGATAACAATGAGGTATCAGTAAGAAAAAGAGATCTTGGAGATGTAGGATCTAAGAATACTGATGAATTTATTGATGAATTAGTAGATGAATATCAAAATAGAAAATAATTCTATAAAGAAAGCTTATTTTACAATATAAAAATTTGCTCTGAATTTTTCAGAGCAAATTTTTAATAGAAGGAGGTAAAATGTACAAGAAATTTTATTGGTTTCTAAAATATTACAAAAACAAATTAATTCTTGCTATTACATTTCTTTTATTAAGTGACCTGGTCGGATTAATTCCTCCATATATTACAGGGAAATTAACCGATAGAGTATTAAACAATTCTATTGAATTAAAACCTTTTTTAATTATACTTTTAATTGATGTTTTAGTAATAGGAATTAAATATTTTTTTGCAATGGGATGGTGTTACTACACATTCAGAGCATCAAATGAAATAGACTATGTAACTAGAAATAGACTTATGGATAAATACTTAAACGAATCCATGAAATATTTTCAAACTTTCAAAACGGGAGAACTTATGAACAGAGCTACTGGAGATGTCAATAGTTTAAGCGATTTGATGGGATTTGGAACTCTTACATTTTTCGATTCTACAGTATTTCCTTTGTTTATAATAATTATAATGATGGTTGTCGTTGACGTTCGTTTAACACTTGTTTCTATAATACCTCTTCCTATATTGGCATTTTTGTGTTTAAAAATTGGTAAGAAAATCCATGAAAAATACTCAATAGTGCAATCTACATTTGATAAGCTAAACAATAGTGTATTAGAAGATGTTGAAGGTATTAGAATTATAAGAGTTTTTGGGATAAAAGATGCTAGATATTTTTCGTTTCAAAATCGATCTAAAATGTTGGTTCAAAAAAACATGGATGTTGTAAAATACAGAGCAATGATGGCTCCTTTTCAAAGAATAATCCCATCAATAACATTTGTTATAGCAATCGGATATGGAACATTTTTAATAAGTAAGAATCAAATATCTGTTGGTCAATTGGTATCTTTTACTTATTATTTAAATATGTTAATTTGGCCAATGTATGCATTAGGAAACTTCATAAATGTATATCAACAAGCCGATGCATCTATGGATAGAATTGATAATATACTTGATTATGAAGATGACTTAGATTTAAACGAAGATTACATGGAAATTGATGATATAGAAAGTATTAAGTTTGAAAATTATAGTTTCAAATATCCTTACTCCAAAGAATTCGCACTTAAAGATATTTCTTTTGAATTCAAGAAGAACATGAGGGTGGCTATTGTTGGAAAGACAGGGTCAGGAAAGTCAACTATTCTTAAACAATTATTATTCTTATATCCAAGGCAAGATGAATTTGAAATCAACGGTAAATACACGAATTTATTAAATTTAAAATCAGCAAGAGATAATATGGCGTATGTGTCTCAAAAAAGTATGATTTTTTCGGATACAATAAAAAATAATATAAAACTTTCCAAGATAGAAGCCACAGATGAAGAAGTGATTAAAGTATCTAAAAGCGCGGATATTTATAAGGATATAGTCAATTTTCCTGATGAATTTGACACTTTGTGTGGTGAAAACGGACTGTCGTTATCTGGAGGTCAAAAACAAAGAATTTCATTAGCAAGAGCTTTATTAAAAGACTCAAACTTGGTCGTATTAGACGACTGCTTAAGCGCATTGGATACTCAAACTGAGAAAAATATTTTAAGAGAGTTAAGAAAACTGAAAAAAACAGTAATCTTATCGACTCATAGATTAAATCAGATTGACGATTTTGATTTAATAATAGTAATGAAAGATGGTCAAATAAGTGAGATGGGTACTCATTCGGAATTAATGGAAAACAAACAATGGTATTACAATCAATATAATATCCAATTAGTAAGGGGCAGATATGAAGAGTAAATTAAGAAATAAATTTGTATCAGAAAAACTAAAAATGTATTCCATGAAGCAATCCAAAGAATTGGTGATTGGATTTGTCTTTTCCTTATTAAGAACTTCAATGGAAATTTTGGGCCCAATCGTAATAGGATTTGTATTAAATGAGTTTGTAGCTACGAATAATATAGTTGGAAATTTTTCATCAATTATTAAATACTTGGCTATTTATTTGGTGATTTACGTTGCGTGTGGAATTTTCAGTAACTTGAGTATGATTTATTTTGAATTGGCAGCAAATAACGTGACATATTTTGTACAAAATGATATTTATAAACATATCAATGAATTACCTATAGAATACTTTGATAATCTGGCAGCAGGAAGTATCGTATCAAGGATTACGAATGACACTATGAGATTAAAGATAATGTTTCAACTTATATTGGCAGATATTACAACTGCTGCAATAATGATAATTGCAATATATATTATGATGGTTGTAACAAATATTAAAGTGTCTTTGATGCTTTTGATTTTGTTTCCACTTGTTTTCTTTATATTCTATGACTATAGATATAAATCAGCAAAACATAACAAAAGAATCAGACACCTGGTTAGTAAAATAAACGCAAATATTAATGAAAATATTAATAATATGGAAATAATTCAAGCTTTAAATGTCAAGCAAACTATAAAAGATAAGTTCGATAAAATTAACAAAGATATTTTTGGAAATAATTTAGCTCTTACTAAATTAAGAAGCTATGGAGGATACAGGGCTATTGATATAATTGGTTTATTATCAACAGTTATAATTTTATTTTATTTTGGATATGGTCAGATAACCAAAAGCTATCCAGTTACAGTTGGTGGGCTTTATATAATTATCGACTATACTTCAAAGATTTTTTCGAATGTTAGTGTAATTGTTACAAGATTTGGAGATATGGAACAAGCTTATGCATCTGCAAGTCACATATTTGACATAATGAAATTAGATACAATTGAAAAGTCAGATGGTGTGATAGAAGATCTAAAGGGAGATATTGAATTTAAAAATGTTTATTTTGCTTATGATAAAAATGATGTATTAAAGGATGTTTCATTTAAAATACCAAAATCAACTAGTGCAGCTTTTGTAGGAACTACAGGTAGCGGAAAATCCACAATACTGAATTTAATATTGAAGTTTTACGATGTGAAAACTGGTGAAATTTTAATTGATGGAGTAAACATCAATGATTTAAATGAAGATATATTGAGGGAAAATTTTGCTGTTGTATTACAAGATCCTTTTCTTTTTGAAACTACATTAAAAGAAAATATTACTCTTGATAAGGATTATACTGATGAAGAAGTAATTACTGCTTTGGAAGAGTTAGGATGTTATACTTTGCTAAAAAAAGGTTTAAACGAACCTATAAAAGAAAAAGGATCCAATCTTTCGCAAGGAGAAAGACAATTGATTTCTTTTGCCAGAGCGTATATTAGAAATCCTAGAATATTAATTCTAGATGAAGCTACATCAAATATTGATACTGAAACAGAGCAAATTATTCAACAACCATTAGAAAAACTAAAATATTCTAGAACTACATTGATAGTAGCTCACAGATTATCTACAATTAGAAATGTAGACAAGATTTTTGCACTATCTAATGGTAAAATAATAGAAAGTGGAACTCATAATGAGCTATTGCTAAAAGATGGTTTCTACAAACAAATTTACGATGAGCAGTCATCCACTTAAAGGGGGATTAATGGACAAAAAACTAAAATATATTAGGACAACATACACTATAATATTCACAATTATTGTCTTATATATTGTAAGGAACAATTTTATATCACCTAATCACATTTTTAAATATAAGATTTTTTTGAGTATTGGTCAAAAATCACAAATTGTATTATTTGGGCTTTTAGTATTTCTTATTTCATCAATTTCCTATTTTTTATATAATAAAAATTTTAAATTCAAGGATATAAAAAAGTATTGGGTTCTAGAATCATTAAGAAAATTTGTATGGATAAAGGGAATTGAATCAGTATTTATCGGTGAAGATGAGTATAAGGATCAGAACTTAAACAAAAATATTTCTAATTTTATTGCTTTATCTTTAATTAGTATATTCACGATATTTTTAATGAAACCAGAATGGACACTATTTTTGATTTATTTAGTAATATTGGTTATTGGTATTTGTGTTATTTATTTTAAAAACAAATGTCCATATTATTTAGATTTTGTTGTGAAAGATAATATAACAGTGAAAAGAAAAATTTTATCAGTAGCTTATGAAACTGTTGTTACAGTATGTAATATATTATTTTTCGTTTTTGTGATAAAACAATTTACTAATGTAAATATTTCAAGTTTGGTGCTTATTTATTGTGTTTCTAATGTTTTTGGGCAAGTTAGCTTGATGCAAGATGGATTCGTTGTATCAGATTTAATAGAAATACACTTTTTATGCAAATTGATTGAACCTAGAGCAGCGATAATTGCTTTCCTTATATACAGAATTGTAAGTAGTGTTATTCCATGGATAATTTCTTTAATTATGATATTAAGAAAAATTTATGATAATTACAATACTGATCACTATAAGAAACAATTTGCCTTTAATATTCTATCGATTTTTACTCTGATTGTTGGATTGATTTTATGTTTAAGCGTTGCTACTCCATCAATGTTATTAAGAATAAAATTTTTAAGGAGATTTGTTAAGAAAGATGTAGTGATTTTGGCTAGATTTATAACTCTTACATCAGGTGGGTTACTAATACTTCTTTCACAAGGAATAAAAAAATCGGTTAAAAAATCTTTTTATATAGCAGAAGCAGTATTAATTGTTTCAGTATTTTCAACATTATTAAAAGGATTAGACATTGAAGAATCGATTATTACCTTAGTATTGGGAATTGTAATGTATATTATGAAAGATGGCTTTACAGAACAAGCTATCAAAATCAAGCCAAAATATTTTATAAATACTATAGGTAAATTATCAGTTGTCACAGTATTATTTATATTTATTAGCAATACTGTTCATAAGGTAAATTTTCTGACATCACATCGAAAGTATTCTCTAAATTATTTGGTTGAAAACAAGAGATTTATACTTCTATATGTTTTATTCGTTTTGATATTATCTTATCTTGCTCAATATACAAGAACTAAGAAGATCACATTTACAAAATTAACAGATGAGGATTTTGATAGAATTGAAAAATTCTTGGAAGAATTTGGTGGAAATGAGTTTAGTCATTTAGTTTATTTGAATGATAAAAATGTGTATTTTGACAAGACAAATACTGTAATGATAATGTATCGCCCGGTAAAAAACAGCGTTATCGTATTAGGCGATCCTATAGGTAAGAAAGAAAATTTCGTTGAAGCAATTGATGATTTTATAGTTTATTGCAATGAATATCACATGAATGTTTGTTTTTATGAAATAAATGGAGAAAATCTAGAATTATACTGTGATCAAGGTTTTAGATTCGTTAAAGTTGGACAAGACGCAACTGTAGACTTAACTCAATTTTCTTTAGTGGGAAAGAAAAATAGAACTTGGCGACATGTTCTTAATAACTTCGATAAAGGAAATTATGAATTCAAAGTTGAAGATCCAACCGATAACCTATTAACTCAAATGAAAATTATTTCAGATAAATGGCTAGGAAATAAAAATGAAATGGGATTTAGTTTAGGATTTTTTGACGAATATTATCTAAAAAGAACAAAAATTGCGTGTATTTATAAAGGCGATGAATTACTCGCTTTTGCAAATCTTCAGCCTTTTTATGATGATAAAACACTTTCTATAGATTTAATGAGATATGATAGATCAAATGAAGATGGGTTGATGGATTTTATATTTATTAAGTTAATTTTATGGGGACAAGAAAATAATTTTGAAAAATTCTACCTAGGCATGGCACCTTTATCTAAAGTTGGAGATAAAATTTATTCAAAGAAGAAGGAAAAAATTCTAAATATTGTTTACAATACTCAAAATAAGATTTATAATTTTAAAGGTTTAAGAAATTACAAAGATAAATTTAAGCCCAACTGGTCGAATAAATATATAGCATATACTTCAGACTTTAATTTACCATATATTTTAATTAATGTTGTAAATTCAAAGAAAAAATAGTTGACAAAATGTTCAACATAGTATACAATATTTGTTGTTAATAAGTAGAGATATCCGCTCTCACCTTATAATTTCGAATTCATAAGGTTAAAATTTAATTTGATTATTAATTTTTGGCGGGTATTTTTACCCGCCATTATTTTTTTGGAGGTGAATAATATAAAAGACTTAATGATTAATGAGGAGATAAGATCTTCTAAAGTTAGATTAATCGATGACGAAGGTGAACAAATAGGTGTAATTCCTATTAAAGAAGCTTTGAAAATGGCTGAAGATAAGCATTTAGATTTGGTAAATGTAGCACCAAATGCTAAGCCACCCGTATGCAAAATATTAGATTATGGAAAATACAAATATGATGCATTAAAGAAAGAAAAAGAAGCGAAGAAAAATCAAAAAGTAATTAACGTAAAAGAAATAAGACTTTCACCAAATATTGAAAAACACGATTTAGAAGTTAAGGCTAATCAAGCATCCAAGTTTTTAAGCAATGAAAACAGAGTAAAAGTTTCTGTTAGATTTAGAGGTAGAGAACTTGGTCATAAAGATTTGGGTAAGGAAGTTCTTGATAAATTTTATGAATTAACAAAAGATGTAGGACAAATAGAAAAGAAACCTTCCATGGAAGGTAGAATGATGATAATGTTTATGGGTCCTTTGACTGATAAAGAAAATTAGAGGGGGAAATAATATGCCAAAAATGAAGACACATAGAGGTTCTGCTAAGAGATTTAGAAGAACTGGTACAGGTAAGTTAAGAAGATATAAAGCTTATGCAAGTCACTTAACAGGTAAGAAATCTGCAAAGAGAATTAGAAACTTAAGAAAAGGTACAACAGTTAGCGATGCAGATATGAGAAGAATCGATAAAATGATTCCTTAGTTAGAGGGGGAAATATAAATGGCTAGAATTAAACGTGGTACAAATAATAGAAAAAGACATAAAAAAATATTAAAACAAGCTAAAGGATATTACGGCTCAAAACATACATTATTCAAAACAGCTAACCAAGCTGTAATGAAATCATTAGCTTATTCATACGTTGGAAGAAAAAGAAGAAAAAGAGATTTCAGAAAATTATGGATTGCTAGAATTAATGCAGCTACAAGAATGCACGATTTAAGCTACAGCAAATTTATGCACGGATTAAAAGTAGCTGGTGTTGACTTGAACAGAAAAGTTCTTGCTGACATGGCTGTTAGAGATGAAAAAGAATTCGCTAAATTAGTTGAATTAGCAAAAAACAATTTATAAAATAAAAAGCTTAAGTTGATTTATATCATACTTAAGCTTTTTTTAATATGGTATTAATTTCGTTTTCATTTGAATTTATTAGTTTTAACTTTTTATCACGAGTTAGACTTTTTGTTTTAATTTCTAATTTTAATGCATCACTTTTATTATCAATTCTTTTCATAAAAACATAGTTTACAGGAAGCCTTGCCCTTGTATATTTACTGGCTTTACCTTTATTGTGCATTTTAATTCTTTTTAAAAAATCATTGGTAATACCTGTATATAAACTTTTATCAGCACATTCTAAAATATATAGATAATACATTAATACATACCACTTACTTGTTTCGCAACATCATAGCTGAAACCTTTTTGCAGCAAGAAAGTAACTATTTTATTCTTTAGATCATAGCCTTCATGTTTTTCTTTCCAAATGTTGATTTTAGTTTCAACTATTTGAGTTGCTTTGTCTAATTCCATATTATATCCAAAGACATCTTCCAAATAATCTTCATAAATTCTTTTATCAATACCTTTTTGGTATAAATCATTGATTATTCTTTTTTTACTGTAATTTGTTAGATTAATTTTATCGTTGATAAATATCTTTGCATAGTTATAATCGTCTAGTAAATCTAGGTTTTTTAATTTTTCTATAACGTCTTCAATAATTTCAGAACTAAATTTTTTTGATTTTAATTTTGTCGTTATTTCTTTTTCAGTTCGTAATTTATATGATAAAAAATTAAGGCTGATTTCAAAAGCTTCTGTAAATTTTGAGATATTCAATAAATGGGTATATAGTTCATCATCTATTGTCATTTCGTTATGAATTTTATATCTTTCAAAATCATTATAACTTAGTAAAAAACTTTCTTTTGTATCAGTCTCAATTACGAACTTATCTTTTTTATCATTGAACTCAATATTTTTGATTATCATTTTATCTCATGTTCATTATTACATTTAGTATAAATGGAGCAACCATCATTGCTACTAAAATAATTGCTACAACTTGAGCTAATTTTTGTTTTTTCATGAATTTCACCTCTATGATATTCTAACACAAAAACATATATTTGCATATTTTAAAATAATGCTATAATATATTTATAAAAATGGAGGTAATTATGGCTGATTTAAAATTTGAAATAGTAGAAAGAATTGGAGTTTTATCCACAAAAGCTAACAATTGGAATAAGGAATTAAATATTGTAAAATGGTCTGATTACGATGCAAAATACGATATTAGAGAATGGAATCCTGATCATTCAAGAATGAGTAAGGGTCTTACATTCACAGAAGAAGAATTAAGAGTATTACATGCATTAATAGAAGATGAATTAAAACAATTGGATTCAGAAAAGTAGGATAAATTTTGAAGTTCATACATTCAGCTGATTTTCACTTAGGCATGAAATTTGAAAAATCTTCAATTCCACAATCTTTGTCTAAAATTAGAAGACAAAGAATTTGGACATCTGTTGAAAAATTAATCAAATATAGTATTGATGAAAATGTAGATTATATTTTTCTGTCTGGAGATTTGTATAATTTGGAAAATTTTAGCCTAAGTGATATGAATCGTTTAATTGATCTATTTTCTAGAACAAATTCACAAATTTGCATTATAGGGGGGAATCACGACCATATCTATAAAGATAATTTATGGGACATGGTAAATATTAGTGATAATTTGAATATTTTCAAAAAGGATACTCTTGAAAAAATAGAATTTGATGACACTGATGTTTATGGGATAAGTTACAATAAAAACAACTACGATTTTATGAACATTTTTGATGATTTGAAACTGGACAAATTAAAAACTAATGTTTTAATGATTCATTCTGATTTATTAAACGAAAACAATTGTTATATGTTTTTTGATCAAGATAAAGTGAATAATTTGGGTTTTGATTATGTGGCTTTAGGCCATATACATAAACCGACTATTTTTAATGATAAATTTGTGTATCCAGGTTCTATTGAACCATTGAGTTTTAAAGAAAAGGGGATGCATGGTGCTGTTCTTGGAAGTATAGTTGATAATAGACTTGACATCGATTTTTTAGATTGTTCTGAATCAAACTTCAATGAATTTGACTATAATATATCAGATAAATTTAGTTATTACGATTTGGTAGGTTCATTGTCGAAATGTTTAGTTGAAGATAAGAAAAATTACATTAGAATTAATTTAAAGGGACAATTAGAGGAAGGGTTTGATCTGGATATAGATTCTTTACAAGAAAGTTTAAAAAAATATTGTGAATATGTAGAAATAATTGACAACACAGAATCTAATATAAATTTGGATAAAATTTATGAATTTAACAGAAATAATGTGTTGGGTTATTTTATTGAGGAAACAAAAAACTTGAATCAAGAAGATCCTGTGGTTAAAAGAGCAATTAATTTAGGAATTAAGTCCTTAATGGAGAATAATTTATGAAAATTATTAGATTAGATTTGATATCATTTGGCAGATTTAATAATTACACAATAGAATTTGGAGACAAATTTAATCTAATTTACGGGTTAAATGAGTCAGGAAAGACCACTATATCCAAATTTATAGAAGGTGTATTTTATGGATTTGTTAAACCTTATCTAAAGAGAACTATATTTACTGAAGACTACGAAAAATATCGCCCTTGGAATAGTGAAAACTATGAGGGCAGTATTTTAGTGGAGAAAGATAATAAGAGATATGTAATTTATCGTAATTTTAAAGAAAAATATTTTAATATTTTCAATGAAACTACTGGTAATAACGAAACTGATTTAGATGGTTTTAATCAAGATAATTTATCATTTCCGGGTGAATACTTTTTTAAAATGCCTTCAGATATCTTCAAATCAACTGTTTTTTCAAATTTAAAAGAATTAGATGCAGAAGATAAGAATGTAAGTTCTATTGTTGATATGCTATTGAATTCATCAGATAGCAATAATGATTCTGTTTCATTTAAAAAAGCACTAGATAATCTGGAAAAGATGAAATCAAATATTGGGACTAAACAATCTAAGGCAAAACCTTTGGGGAGTTTATATCAAAAAAAGTTTGATTTAGAAAATGAAATCAAAAATATTAATAAAGACAAAAAAGAATATGAAGATAGTTTAAATAAGCTAAATGAGTACAAACTTAGACACGAAAAACTGCTTCTAAATAAAGAAAAATTAGCTAATTTGCACAAGAAGAACGATATAGAAAAAATAGAAGATGCAAAAAACTATAAAATGCAGATTTTAAAAGAAAAAGCAAGTTTATTAGACAGAGTATCAAAGATTAAATACATCAATGACATTGACGAAGATGATGTTAATAATTTGGAATATCAAAATAAATTATTAAACGATAATAGAATTACATTTAATGAGTTATCGAAGGAAAAGAAATTATTAAGTAAGGACTATTACCAATTAAAAGCAAAACTTAGCAATTATGAAACTATAATAGATTATATTGATGAGATGAATAATTTAATTGAAAAATTAAATGGAATTTCTAAATTAAAAATCAAACTATCAATTATTGGAATTATATTTACAATAATTGTTGCTGGAATGATCTATATGATGGGGTATACAAAAGAAATAGTTATTGCTCCTGTATTATTTGTTATTTATTATATTTTAGTTAGTATATCCAATAAATTTCAGAAATTATCATACAATCGTCAATTAAATAAGATTGTGCAAAAGATTAATCAAATTAATAATATGAGATACAAAAGCTACAATGAAATAATTAATGATTTTAGATATGACTCAAATATGGAGAAAAGCATTGATTATTTAAACAAACTTGAGGGACAACTCCAAGATATTGATTCAAGACTAGATTCTATTATAAATGAAGATGAAAGTTCCAAGTCAAAGATTAACAATATTTTATCGTCATCAAGAAATTTGAAGAACATAGATGTTGAAGATTATAGAAGAAAAAAAATAGAGTATGATCAATTGATTGATAGAATTTCAGATAAAGATGATCAACTTCAAAAGATATCATCTGAATATGATTTTAGTATTTTATTAGAAGATATTAATTCAGATTCAATAAAACTTGAGG
>NZ_JAGYZD010000128.1 GCF_018371055.1 Finegoldia magna
TTTGCGGATAAAAAAGTAGGAGGGAAATATGAAACCATATTCTAAAAAGTTTTTAGCTGGTGTGTTATTGTTTTCATTGGTATTACCAAGTGCAACGACATTTGCAACTAATCAAACAGATAGCACTACATACGCTAAGCTTCAAGAACAAGGTGTAAAGGCAGACCAAGAAGTCAAAGTTATCGTAGAAACTAATGACAAGGCTGCCATTCAAAAAGAACCAAACGTAAAAAGCGCGAGATTCTCAAGAGCCGTGAAGGCATCTGAAGCAGAAGTAAAGAAAACTTCAGAAAACATCGAAACTAAGTTGAAGAAAGAAAACGTTAAAGTAAACAAGGAAGAAGAATTTTCTGCAGTTATCACAGGTTTCTCAGCTAAGGTAAAAGCAAAAGACATCGACAAGTTGAGAAAACAACCAGGAGTTAAGAAGGTTACAGCTCAAATGAAGGCTGAAAGACCAAAAGGAGGAGCAACTCCAAACCTTGCAACAGCTCCAAATATGATTAAGGCTAATACTTTGTGGGATCAATACAAATTCTCAGGACAAGGAATGTTAATTAGTATTATAGATACTGGCGTCGATCCATCTCACAAGGATATGAAACTATCTCCTGATATCAAATCAAAATACAGTAGCGAAGGCGAAGTAAACAAAGTTATTAAAGAAAATGGCTTAAAAGGTAAATGGTATAACAGAAAAGTTCCTTATGGATACAACTACGCTGATGAATCAGATGAAATCAGAGACTCAGGAATCGGTGGATACCACGGAATGCACGTAGCTGGTATAGTTGCTGCAAATGGTGATGCAGAAAATGAAGGAGTAAGGGGCGTAGCACCAAATGCACAATTATTAGCGATGAAGGTATTCAGTAACGATGCATTAGTATCTACAGTTTACGAAGAAGTATGGTTGAAAGCGATTGACGACTCCATCAAACTTGGTGCAGACGTATTGAACATGAGTTTGGGAATGGGTTCAGGTTACAGTAGAGATGGAATATCTCCTACAAACGAAGCATTCAACAAAGCAAAAGCTGCAGGCGTTGTGTGTGCAGTTGCAATGGGTAATGACCGTGTTACAAACTGGGGCGGAGATGGTAAGACTAACTTAGCTATTAACCCTGATTTTGGTACTACAGGACACCCTGCAGTTGCGGATCCATCATATGCAGTAGCATCAATGGAAAACACAAACCTTAGAGGAAGAAATGTTTTAGTTGAAGGAACAGACATTGCAATCTCAACAGGTACTGCAGAAGGTGCAGACGAAGATACAACTACAGAATACCGTGAATACGTTCATGTTGGATTAGGAAATACAGAAGAACAATACAATGGACAAGATGTAACTGGTAAAATCGTCCTTGCGGAAAGAGGAGAAGGATCCTTTAATGATAAAGCTCAATTAGCAAAAACAAAAGGTGCAGCTGGTATAGTAATTTACAACTCTCCAGAAGGCAATAACTTGTCATTTATGTCTGGAATGGAAAATAAGGAATTTCCTTCAGTGTTCATCAGTAACAAAGATGGATTAAAACTAATTGATTTATTAAAAGATAACGCACAACAAAAAATCAATATTACTGCGGTAAAATCTGTTAAGAATGATAAGGGTGGACAAATGAGTGAATTCTCATCTTGGGGAATTACTCCTGATTTGAGATTAAAACCAGACATCGCTGGTGTTGGTGGACAAATCTACTCAACAATTAACGAAGATAAGTACACTATGATGAGTGGTACATCAATGGCAACTCCACAAGTTGCAGGTGCAAGTGCATTAGTAATGCAAAGATTGTACGATGCCCATATGTTGAAGAGAACTGATGATGGTAAACCAGATCCAAAACAAGAATACTTGACAGTATTGGTAATGATGAACACAGCCACTCCTGTAAAAGACACAGAAGTAAAAGGCGCTTCATTGTATACACCAAAACAACAAGGTGCAGGACTTGTGGACCTTGAAAAAGCAGCTACAACTCACGTAACTGTAACAGCTACTGGTGGAAAAGATACAAAAGAAGACGGCAAATTAGAATTAGGCGAAGTTGGAGAACAATTCAACGCTACATTCAAATTAAAGAACTACTCTAAAAATGACATCACATTTACACCAAAATACATCTCATTAAGAGATGAAGTAAAAGATGGAAGATACACTGAACATTCATCAGTTGCAGAAGAAAAAGAATTAGCACAAGTTACAGTAAAAGCTAACAGTGAAGAAACTTACACTGCAACGATATCTACAAAAGGAATTGACAAGAATCAATTCGCACAAGGATATGTAATGTTCAAATCAGACACTAATCCTACACTTTCAGTTCCTTACACTGGATTTAAGGGCGATTGGTCACAACCACAATTCATCGACAACATGCCAGATTTTAGCAATGAAGTAAACTACAAGTCAATAGTATATCCAGATGGTGGAGTAGATAAATCAGGATTTATGAGAAGACAAGAAAAAGGTGGATGGAATTACTGGAATGCTTGGAATGTTGATGGCAAACCAACAGTCTTCGTAAACTCCAACAAACAAGAAGGAATGAATGCAGAAGTTTCTCCAGTAATCTCAATCATGAGAAACGCTCTTGATGTAAAATACGACATCTTAGATAAAGATGGTAAAACATTGAGAAATTTATTCATCGACCCAATCCTTCTAAAAGTTAATGGATTGTACAAAGACAATGGTAAATACAAATTCGAATACGTTCCTGGTGGAGCAGCTTGGGATTTTAAAGACTCAAAAGGAAAACCTGTTGAAGAAGGAAATTACATTTACCAAATCACAGGTCATGTAGACTACAAGGATGCTAAGGAACAAAAATATCAATACAATTTAGTATTAGATAACACAGCACCAACATTAACTTACAAATACAACAAAGAAAAAAGAGAAATAACTGTAATTGCAAAAGATAACTTAGCAGGTGTATTTAGCGTAGGATATGAAAACACTACAACTGGTCAATGGTATGAACAACAAGTTAGAAAAGATCATAGATACGATGATATTGGAATAGTAAGAGATTACTCTTATACATTCAAAATAGCTGATGGATTTGACTTGGCTAACTTAAGCATTTACGCTTGGGATAATGCAAGAAATGTTAGTGGTAATAAGATTGACACAGGCATAACTTCTAACATCAAAATCAAACCTATAGAATTGAAAGTAAAAGATCAAATTCCAGGATTAGATGAAATCAAAAAGCACATCGAAGGATTACCAAAAGATGCTGAAGTTAAAATATTAGACAAGAATTTTGAAAATACAGAAAATCCTGGTGAATTTGGAATTAGAGTTTCTGTTAAGATTGGCGATATGGAAACATATTACTGGATTCCAGTTATTGTAAAAGGTGAAGAAAAACCAGAACAACCAGAACAACCAGAACAACCAAAAGATATGACAGTTTACAACTTACCTGTAATCACTGTTCAAAGTCCAGACTATTACCAAGAATTTGGTAAATACAAAGACGAAAAAAATCCTGAAGCTTACAAGAAGATTCACGTAAAAGGTAATGTTACAAAAGTGGATCAATTAGATAAGTTAACATTAACTATCACTAAAGATGGTAAGAAGGTTGAAGGAACAGAAGATCAAGAAATCAAATTCAACAAAGAAGGAGATAGCAATTACTCATTCGATCACGAATTAGACATCTCTAAATTAGAAGATGGATATGTTTACGAATTGCAAATCAAAGCTGAAGGATTAAATGTCAGAGGAGATAGCATCGAAGATACTATCATCAGAAGAATCAGAAAAGACTACGTTGCTCCAACAGTTGAGTACACTGTAGAACACAAAGATGAAAAAGCTCCAATGGCTAAGATAAAAGTAAAAGGTCATGAAAACATGACTTATTTGGAAATGTATCTTGACGGAAATATACTTTCAAGAGTTGACAAGACTTGGGATAACTTCGAACTTGAAAAAGGCGTTAACGGAGAATTCGAAGTAGAAGTTCCATTGGAAGTTGGCGAAAACAAATTCCAAATCAAAGCATCTGACGATGCAGGAAATGAAAAAATCGAAGACGTTGTAATCAACAGAAAAGATCCTAACGCAGTAGATCCAGTTGATACAAAAGATTTATTAGACAATATTCTTAAAGCAAAATCAATTGTAGAAGTTTCTGAAAAATACGAAGTAACTGATGAGCAAATAGCTGAACTTAACAAATTAATTGAAGAAGCAAAAACTGTTATTAATGAACAACAACCACAAGATAAGGTTGATGAAATTAATAATAAATTAAAAGAATCATTAGCTAATATCAAAGAAAAAGAAGTTAAGAAAGTTGATAAAACTCAACTTATCGGTCAAAAAGAAGATGCACAAGAATTGTTGAAGAAGAAAGATAAATACGTTCTTGACGAACAACAAGAAAAAGCATTACAAGATTTGATCAAAAAAGCTGAAGATTTGACTAAGAAAGAAGATGCAACTCAAGAAGAAGTTGACACATTAGCAAAACAAATCAAAGATTCATTAGCAAATATCAAAGAAAAAGAAGTTGAAAAAGCTGATATTAAAGAACTTCAAAATCAAAAATCAAATGCAGAAGAATTGTTGAATAAGAAAGAAGAAAATAAACTTAACGAACAACAAGAAAAAGCATTACAAGATTTAATCAAAAAAGCTGAAGATTTAGCTAAGAAAGAAGATGCAACTCAAGAAGAAGTTGACACATTAGCAAAACAAATCAAAGATGAAGTAGCTAAGGTTAAGGAAAATACTACAACTCCAGACGAAAAAGAAATCAAAACAGAAAGAGTTGCAGGAGCTAATAGAATACAAACAGCAGTAGAAGTATCCAAGAAATACTACGAATCAGCCGATACAGTAATCATAGCAAACTACGAAAAATTCGCAGACAGCTTATCAGCATCAGCATTATCAAAAGCATTAAAAGCACCAATCTTGTTAGTACAAAAAGATCAATTAGATTCAGTAGTAGCACAAGAAATCAA
>NZ_JAGYZD010000129.1 GCF_018371055.1 Finegoldia magna
ATAGAAAAGAAAAAGTATTTATTAGATTTGGAACAAAATCACAAACCTTCTGTAAATATTTGAGCAATGTTTACGAAATTGCAACAAATGTTTTCAAGCGATTTTTAAGATATTTATCGTGATATAATATAGAAAAGCAGGAGGAAATTATGAGGTTAGATATTTTTAAATCGAAACTAAAAAACTTACAGAAAACAATCAAACTATATCCGATAGTATTGTTTTCCATATTTGTCGCTACAATATTTGCAATTATGGGGATATGGTATATCGAAATCGGTGCATTGAATAGCACTTTAACAGCTGATTTACTTATTTCTTCGCTTTATTTTGCGATGAGCTACATGATTGTAAAGCTGATAATCACAGACAAAAACATAGAAATCACCAAGGGCAAAAAAGCTTTGGTATATACAATTGTTTCATTGATTATGGGATTAGTGTGCTATTTCCTAATAATAAAGGTAGATAAGTCCTTCGTACTTAGAAATCAAATCACGGAAATGGGATTATTTGTGACGCTTTTTGTCGGAATGTTTATCGCAGGTCACTTTAATAAGAAAAATGACTATGCCGACTACGCAGTTAAAATAGTTTTATCAATAATAGAATCGTTAATTTATTGCGTAACGATTTTTATTGGAATTGTTGCGATTTTGTTCACGACAAAGGAACTGTTCAAACTACAATTTAATCTTAGCAATGTCATAGTATCATGCGCAGCGGTAATTTTCCTATTGCTCAACGCATCCATAATTTTATCCAAATTCCCATTGAAATATAGTGACGAAAATCTGAAAATCAAATGGCTTTTGCCTTTTAAGTTCTTGTTTACCAGAATTATCGCACCGATATTTTTGATATACGGATCGATTTTACTTCTATATATAATAAAGGTAGTAGTATTAAAAACAATACCTAACAATATCGTCACAAATCTTATTTTGTGGTACGGATTGCTTTCGGTTGTGGTATTGTTTATATCTAAGACTGTGGAAGATAAGTTTATAAATGTTTACAACAAAATTCAACCTATAATATTGTTGATACTTTCAGTAATGATGTTTTATTCAATAGGCATCAGAATTTCGTATTATGGAGTTACAGAAGAAAGATATCTAGTAGTAGTTGGTGGAATTTTCATTGTTATTTCAATGATTTACTATTTGTTTTTCAACAAGAAGACATACATCACGATACCGACAACATTTTTGATATTGGCATTGATTTCTTCGGTGGGACCTATTTCTGCATATAACATCAGTAGAATAGATCAAAAAGCCAAGTTAGAAAAAATGTTAGTTGAAGAAAATCTTCTTGTAGATGGCAAAATAAAATCTCAAAGCAATGTAAATCCAGCTAAAATAAAGGAAATAAAAGACAAACTTGACTATTTTGTAGTCAAACACAACATAAAAGAACTTCCTTATTTAGGTGACAAATTTACAACTTCGCAAGAGGATATGAATCGTGTATTTGGATTCAGAGGAGATGAATTTGAGTCGCTATACGGACAAATACGATCTTTTGTCAATGATAGGTTAGAAATTGATACCACAAACTACGATCGACTACTTGAAAATATTCAATTCCAGTACGATTCAAACACACATAATATCGAAAATTTGGGAAATCAAAATGTTACGTTTTCCAAAAAATCAAATATTGTTGTTATAAAATACAAAAATGAACCAATTGGAAAATTCAACATAGACACATTTAATAACAGATTAGAAGAATTATGGAATCTACAAGGACCTGATATTAATACAGAAGACCCTGAACTTTTGATAAAAGATGAGGGCGTAATTAACAGTCGTAAATACAAAACGATACTTGAAAGAGCAGAATGTCTTTATGATAATGGACAAAAAATGACTTACTACATCAAATGCTTATACACAAAATAAGTGAATAATATTCTTTACAAAAAATTATCAAGTGTTATAATAAATCTGTATTTTAACAAATTAATTATTGTCAATTGAGGAGAAAAATTATGTATAATTTTAACTGTGATTATCTAGAAGGGGTTCACCCAAATATTATAAAAGCACTTGAAGAGACCAATATGGTTCAACAACAAGGCTATTGCAACGATGAATACACTCACGAAGCAAAAGAACTTATCAGAAAAAAGATTTCAGATCAAGACGTTTACTTACTACATGGTTCTACAGCTTGCAACAAACTTGTTATTAAAACATCTTTGAGACCTTTTGAAAGTGTAATTGCATGTGATAATGCACACATTAACACATTAGAAACAGGTGCTATTGAAGATATTGGACACAAAATTGAAATTGTAGAAGATGAAGATGGACTTTTGATTCCAGAAGTAATAGACAAATTCGTCTCAGAAAGAATGAATGATCCAGCTTATTTTCATAAACCAATCCCTAAAATGGTTTACATAACCAACTCATCAGAATCGGGAACAATCTACACCAAACAAAGACTTTTGGAAATAAAAAAAGTTTGCGACAAGCATGGATTGTATTTGTTCATGGATGGCGCAAGACTTGCATATGCATTAGCTGCAAAAAACAATGATTTAACATTGAAAGAAATTTGCGATATTGTTGATGCAACATATGTCGGTGGAACAAAATGTGGTGCGATGTTTGGAGAAGCGTTGATAATAAATAACGACGACTTCAAACTTCATTTTAAAAACTACATTAAAGGCTCTGGAATGTTGATTGCCAAATCCAGATTTTTGGGAATTCAATTTAGAGAACTATTTACTGATGATTTAATATTCAAGTTAGCAGAAAAAGCTGATGAACAAGCAGATAGAATTAGAAAAAGATTAAAAGAACAAAACTATGTTCTGGCTACTCAATCTACAACCAATACAATATTCGTAAATATGGATTATGAGAGATATCACAGATTAAAACACAAATATAATTTTTGCGAAAACTATAAAACAGATGATTACATCAATGTAAGAATTTGTACATCATGGTCAACTCAAGATCACATGGTAGATGAATTGATAAATGATTTATAAATTTGCGACCTTAATTGGTCGCTTTTTTGATGGCAATTAAAAAAATAAAAAAATATTACAAAAAAGTTACAATGATTTACGAATAATCACCAAATACTTTTGTGGTATAAATTCCTAAAATATCTCATCTTTTATTTGTTTAAATCCATGTATTAAATTTTTCAAACAAAAAACAGAAAAATTTCGTGAAAAAATGTAAAAATATTTCACTCAGAACTAATATGATAACTAATATCAAATGATTAATTTATGAAAACAATATTTCAATAAAATAGCGATTATTACGAAATGTATACAATCGTGCAAAGATAAATTAAAACGAAAAATTCTATAAAAAAACGGAATAAGACAATTAAATAACGATTTAATATTAAAATATTTTGAAAAAATGTTGTTTATGTTATCATTTTCATGAATTCATGTTATAATGAAATTACGAAAAACGTGAAGACTAGAACTTATATATTTTCAAATATGTATTCACGATTAATTCGGATTTTCTCATATGATTAAAATATTTAAGGAGGAATTGTAAATGAGAAACAAGAAAAGGTTTGTTGCCTTGATGTTAGCCGGCCTTATGGTTGCTGGTACAGCATGTGGAAATGGAGGATCAAAAGACGGAGGAGCTAAGGGAGAAAACACAGTATACAATACTTTCGTAGCGGCTGATCCTGAATCTATCGATGCTCAAAAAGGTAGTGACGGTTATGGTAATACTATAGTTAATAACGTATATGAACCACTTATCAGATTAGTTCAAAACGACGATTTAACATTGAAACCAGAAGCAGCAGCAGCAAAAGAATGGAAAGTTTCTGAAGATGCTATGACTTATACATTCACATTACGTGACGGCTTGAAATGGGATGACGGTCAACCATTAACTGCAAAAGATTTTGAATATGGTATTAAAAGAACTGCAGACCCTAAGACAGGTTCTGGTTCATCATTCTTATTAGCAGATATACTTAATTTCCAAGAAGTTAACTCAGGAAAAGCTCCATTGGATAAATTAGGAGTTAAAGCTCTTGATGACAAAACATTGGAAATCAAATTAGGTGCTCCGGCACAATACTTCATCAATATTGTTCCTTTCAGAGTATGTTTCCCACAAAGAAAAGACATAGTTGAAAAACAAGGTGAACAATTCGGTTCTGAAGCTAACACAATCGTAGGTTGCGGACCTTTCAAATTAACTGAATGGAGCCACAACTCTAAATTAGTTCTTGAAAAGAACAAAGATTACTGGAACAAAGATAAAGTTAAATTAGAAAAAGTAAACATCAGAGTGTTAACAGATGAAAACACTAGAATGAATGCTTTCCAATCTGGAGAAATTATGAGTGTAGGTACTAATAAACCAGAATGGACTTCTAAGTTCGATAAGAGAGAAGGAACTAAGACACAAAAAGTTGACCTTCCAGCTGTAGACTATTTTGCAGTTAACCACCAAGATAAATTATTCAAAAACAAAAAAGTTAGACAAGCATTCAACATCGCTTTAGACAGAGAAGGCTTCAACAATACAGTTCTTAAAGGAAAATCAGAACCTGCTTATTTCTGGGTACCAAAAGCTATTTCAATTAACGAATTGAAATACAGAGAAATGGCAGGAAACCCTGTTAAAGAAATGGCTGATAAATTAGGCGATCCAAAAGCATTATTATCAGAAGGTCTTAAAGAATTAGGAATGGATCCGGATCCTTCAAAATTAGAAGTAAGCTTGATTATGACTAACTCTCCAGAATTAAAGAAATCTGGTGAATATTTTCAACAAAACTTCCAAAACAAACTTGGCGTTAAAGTTAAATTGGAAATGATGGAATGGGCTATCCTTTCTGGTAAGATCAACAAAGGTAATTATCAAATGGGATATTTAGCATGGACTGCTGACTACAACCACCCATCAGCAATGATGTCTCTATTCACTTCAAGTGCTAACGCAGTTAGAACTGGATGGAAGAGCGAAGAA
>NZ_JAGYZD010000130.1 GCF_018371055.1 Finegoldia magna
TATTCTTCGTAGCTTTTTTCAAGAATAATATTTACACTGTTTTCATCGCCAAAAGTTTTTTTAGCATCTTCAGTAGCCTTTTCCAAATCTCTGAAACACACAATATTTCCAAAAGTTTTAATTCTATAGTTTTTTATTATTTTTAATTTTATTACTGTTGTGACGTACTTTATAAATTATGTGTCGCAAACTATTCTTTGCTATTTAATGCTTTATTGATGGTTTCTTGAATAAGAGGACTACAGCATTTTCCCAAAGGATTGTTAATTTCGCACTTTCCATTTTTCATTGCCCCTGTAAGTCTAATAATATCTTTAATATTCTTTGCACCATCATCTAAAACAGCATTTATAATTTGTTGCTCTGTAACATGGTTGCAATAGCATATATATTTGGGATTTGCATTCTTTTTAAACCATATAGGAACTTTTACCTCTTCCTTATAAAAAACTCTTTCATTGTTTATGTTATAATACACGACATCACAATCTTCATTCATACATAAATAGTAAGTTTCTTCATCTACAACCTTTCCCCTAAGGTTTTCTGATACCATATGCTTTACAGTTATATTCTTAACCTTTTCTCCTATTTCATAACATTTGGGGCAATTTTCTTTTTCTTCCACTGTACCAGTGGTTTTTTGTATTGAACCTCAGCAAGATTGATTTATCTTATTTTCTTGACTCACTTTATTTCCTCCTGTCTAAATAAATATTATTTCTATAGTTAATCAGGATATCTAATACCTCTTTCAATGTATCTACAATATATTCTCCCTGTCGGTATCTCCTTTTCTCTGCTATAACTCGAACTTGGTCCTTAGATTCAACCACATCTATTATTCTTTTAGGATATTGAACCCATTTCCCTATCTCCTGATATTCTTGATTCATAATAATAAATGTTGGTGTAATAACTTTTTCATTAGGCATAAACTTACTGTAACTATCTGTATCTATTACTTTAAGTTTTATATTTTCATTATTTTTTTCTAACCAATGAACTACAGGAATATTAATTATAGAATCAATACACCAGTTTTCTCCAATCGCAAGTATATTAAATTTGCTTGTTATACTACTAACCTTTTCTAAATATCTCTCTAAATTTAAATAATTTCTTATCGCATTATTAGCATAATTCTTATATCTATCCTGAGCAGTATCGTAAAATTGTTGAAAAGAAACTCCAGAGTTAAATACTTGCTTGTATTTCAAATTGTCACTTCCTCCTAAAAAAGTAAGTTACTCCATATAATTTACTTACTATTCATCTAATTAAATTTTACCCTTTGCTCTACTAAGATATTCAACTTGAACATAATTATACTGATGCGTAACTAACTATTACCTTAAATATGATTATATTAGATAATTATCAACTATTTAAGAGCTAATGTCCTTACCTCTCATGCACTGCTCACAGCAATTAGACCCTAATTACTCTAAGCAATGCACGAAATATATTTAGTTAAAGTTCCTGAAACCGTTGATTTATTAACACAAACTGCACTCATCACTATTATGACACGTTCCCCACATCTCGGATCATATACCTTTTTAATGCTTGTTTTGCCGTCCATTACAAGCTTTGCCAAAAACTTTGACACTGTTTGGGGAGTGAAGAATTCTCCACCAGATTTTCCTGCATTACTTGCATAGTTGGATGTCAAATATTCGTATGCATCTCCGAATGCGTCGATGTCGTTGTTTTCAAATTTGCCTAAATTAATTTTGTCAATTCCAGTTAGTATGTCACATAATCTTTTGTTTTTCTCAGCTACCGTTGCTCCAAGTTTGCTGCTTGTGGTGTCAACATCTTCGAATAATCCTTTGATGTCATCTTCTGAAGGATATCCTATTGCGCTTTTTTCGATTGATTTGAATATATTTGCCAAATCTGTGTTCAAATTTTCATTGGTGCGTGCAGTTTTTACGACATTTTGAAATAATTGGCTTGGTAGTATGAAAAACCCTGTTTCTTCTACTGTATCTAGTCTGAAATCTGTTTCTGCTTCTTCATTTGTGATTTATGTTAATTTTTCATTATGTTTTTTTTAATTTTATGTAATATTTCATTTTAATTATATCATATAATTAATTGACTATATTGTGTTTCATTTTTATTTTCTTGCAATAAAAAACCAACACATTTTTAAAAATGCGTTGGCTTTTGTTTTATTTATTCTCTTCTTTTTGTTTTTCTCCAGTGTACAATTTATTGCACAAGAATGGTGAAACAAACGATGAAATTATTACGCCAAATGTTACAATGGCTGCTGCTCTTGGTGCATAAACTGTTAATGAAGGATCATTTGCTGCCATTATCATTGGAATACTTGCGGACAATCCTGCAATTGTGGACAATCCACCCGCGGATACTCCATCTCTTTTCAAAACTTTTCTTTCAACAAATAGCATTGGCAAGAATATCAAAATATAATAAACTACTGCCATTATTACTCCTGAAAATCCTGCTTTGACTGCTTCAAATAAATCGATGCTATTACCAACAGACCAACCTAGAGCAAAAATCATGAATGGCATTCCTGTTGAGATAAATTTTCCCAAATCTTTGTCTATATTTCCTATTGCCACTCCTAAAACTAATGGAATTACCAATGAAACTATTGACATGTAATCCACACTTGTCGGTTGAGAGAGTCCGAAAATAAGCATTGCTATGGCTGGAGTTGCAAAAAGCGATATGAATCCGAACGCTGACATGTCAACTTCGTCTCCACAGTCTTCCATTATTGCCAAGAACAACGAAGGATTTAGTGATGTTAATGTACAAATAAATCCTATTAAACTAATTCCTAAAACTCCTTGCATACCAAAAAATTTGAAAAACAAAATTGCAAATAAAGCTGTAACTGCTGTTCTTACTAAAATTAATAGTCCGTAGATTTTAACCACGCTTTTGATACTACTCAATTTGACTGTACAGCCAGATATAAATATTGTAGCTCCTAAAATGAATCCCAAACTCGATGGGCCAAAGAACGATTCAGTTACTCCACCGATTTTGAATAGATTCGGGAAAAATGTATGGATTAATGCCGATATCATCATCGGCACTAATAACGTTCCTCCAGGAATTTTTTTCATTAATTTCATAATAAAATCCCCCGTTTATTTTTCGTTCAAATACTTCAAAGCCACAGCTCCCATTGCCTTTGCTGCGATAATCATAGAATCTTCGTTGATTGTGAATTTTGGATGGTGATGTGGGTATGCTTTGCCATCTGGTTTTGCACCAATATAGAAGAAACTTGCTGGAATTTTTTGTGAATAATATGAAAAGTCTTCTGATTGTGCTTGTGGACCGCAATCTTCAACGCCATCAACTTCAGGAATATTCGCTTCTTCTACAGCATCAACTACAAGTTGTGTCATTTCATCGTCATTCATCAAAACAGGATAATCATTTTTGTAATCCAATTCGATTTCACAACTATACGCCTTTGCCAATCCTTCACAAATATTTCTAACTTCTTGTTCAATAAGAGTTCTTGCATCATCAGACATGCATCTAACGTCTCCTTCAAGAGTTACTGAGTCTTTAATTATATTAAATTGACCTTTACCATCAAATGAACCAATAGTTACAACGCCTGGAGTCATTGGGTTTAATCTTCTTGAAACAATAGTTTGCAAACTCATAACCAAATTACTAGCAATAACAATAGCATCATTCGCTTCGTGAGGTGCAGCGCCGTGTCCGCCGGTTCCTTTTACTGTCGCAACGAATTTCGCACGAGCTTGTTGTGTAGGACCTTTGTGGTAATAAACTTTTCCAAAATCCAATTGACTCATGACGTGACATCCAAATATATTATCAACGCCATCCAAAACGCCATCTTTAATCATAAAACTTGATCCTCCTGGTGGCATTTCTTCTGCTGGTTGGTGAATGATTACAATTTTACCGGAAAAATCATCCTTCATTTCTACCAAACAATCTGCCAAAGTCATCATATATGCAGTGTGTGCATCGTGACCACAAGCATGCATTACGCCCTTGTTTTTAGAAGCATAGTCAAGTCCAGTATCTTCTGTAATTGGAAGTGCATCAAAATCTGCCCTCAATGCTACAGTCTTTCCTGGCTTACCAGAGTCAATCGTAACCTTTATTCCATATCCTCCAACATTTTTTTCTACCGTTACATCCTTGTTATTTTCATAGTGCTTATAGATATACTCACTAGTTTCCTTTTCTTCATAAGAAAGTTCAGGATGTTCGTGAAGCCATCTTCTGTCATTAAACATATCATCTTTCTTTGAATCAATCAAAGAAAATAATTTATCATAATTCATATAAAATTCCCCTTTCATAGTAGTATATATACCCTGTTTTTATAAAAAGTATCCGCTGGGAATTTTTTAGTTTAATTGTAGACTGATTCAAAATATAAATAAAGTCCTAAGCTATTAAATCGCTCAGCCTAAAATCATTACCTAAGTTTAGTTTTACAATTCACTAATTTTATCCAAAATACTTTCTGCAAGTTTCGCTTCTTTAGTTACATTGTAATTTTTATCAATTCCTTTAACTTGAAGAAATTTGGAAATCGGAGCTTCTATCTTTATTATATTATCAATATTAAAGTTGTTGCTTTCTTCTAATTTTAAGTCTTCTAATAATTTAATTTCATCTTCAGTAAATATCTTTACTATTATTTTTACTTCCTTTAAAAGTTAATTGGTGTTTTACACTTGCATCTTTATTTACTTTATAATAAAATTTTATAATAGGTGTAATTAATTTAATTATTTTTAAGTTTTTATGAATTGCTTTTTTTTAATTGATAATTTATCATAACAAGTGCAACATAAAATAACTCATAGCTAATCAGCTGTGTTAATATGTAAGTGACCAAACAAAACATATTAAA
>NZ_JAGYZD010000131.1 GCF_018371055.1 Finegoldia magna
CGATACAGCAGCACAAATTGCTAAAAAACTATTTAAGTCTGAAAAAGCATTCGTAGCAAGTGGAGAAGTATTTGCAGATGCATTAGTAGTATCGCCAGTAGCAGGAAGATTATCATCACCTATATTATTAGTAAATAGAAAAGAATCACCAGAAACAATTAGAGCGTATGTTAAAGAAACAATAACAGAAATTACTGTAATAGGTGGAAAGAAATTCGTTCCAAGCCCAATTGTAACAGACTTGGAAGCAGCAATAAAATAATAACACACAAAAACCAGAGTTTTATACAGCTCTGGTTTTTTAGAATGGAATAATAGAAAAAAGATTTATAAAAACATTGCAAAAAATATATATAAGGAATACAATATAGTTAACCAAAAGACTTTTGCAATTATAAAATTGCGAAAGTCAATAAAAAACGGAGGGAAATTATGAAAAAATCTAGTATGTTGACCAAAGTAATCCTTGCATTTGCATTGATTATAGGAGCGTTTTCATTCAACTCATCATTTGCTGCAGGGCAAGACGTTGAAATCAATGAAACAAACTTTCCTGATGCTAAGTTCAGAAAGAATATTAAAGAGTTTGATAAAAACAAAGATGGAAAATTTAGCAAAGATGAAATTAATTATGTAACATCTATTTTTGCGGAAAGTGGTGAAAAAAATTTAAAAGGGCTAGAATATTTTACAGAAATCAAATCTCTATTTTTGGGATATTCAGTTAATTATGTTGATACATCAAAAAATACTAAGCTAGAAAAGATTCATTTTTCTGGAAATGATAGTTTAAGAGAGCTAGATTTAAGCCATAATAATGAGCTTATTGTATTAAGACTTGAATTTACAAATATAGAAAAATTAAATTTAAGCAATAATACAAAACTTGAATATGGTGAACTATGGTATAATAAATTAAAAGAAATAAACCTAAAAAATTGTAAAAATTTAGCGAATCTTAACGTTGATTCAAATAAGCTAAAAAGCATAGACTTGAAAGATTGTGTAAATCTTGATAAATTTAGTTGCTCAGATAATGAATTAGAAAAATTAGATATCAATAATAATAAAAAATTGAATTATTTAAATCTAAGAAACAATAGATTGCAATCATTGGATACCACTAAAAATAGAGAATTAGACAGGTTAGTAGCAGATATGCAATCATTTAATTATTACACAGATATTAACCATAGATTTATTGATTTGGCAAAACTTCCAGGCAAGCCTAATCCAAAAAGAATAAAGAATTTAAAAAATGGTAAACTCGTAGGAAACAAAATTGTGTTGGATAAGGATAAGGAATCTATTACTTATGATTACGAAAGCAGACCAGGAGAAATTCAACGCCATAATGGTGATATAGTAGAGGTAAGAATCAACGTAAAAACAGGATTTACAGACGATGAAGACCAACCATCTGAGAAACCACAACCAACAGAAGAAAATAGAATTTCAGGTAGAAATAGAATAGATACAGCAATAGAAGTATCCAAAAAATACTACGAAAAAGCAAACACAGTAATAATTGCTAGAAGTGATGAATATCCAGATTCATTAACGGCGTCACCATTAGCTAAAAAATTGAATGCACCTATATTATTGACATCTAAAAATGAATTAGAAGAACCAGTAAAAGCAGAAATAAAAAGATTAAAAGCAACAAATATAATCATAGTAGGTGGAGTAAATTCTATATCAACTAAAGTAGAAAAAGAATTAAGACAATATGATAAAGAAATAGAAAGAATAGCTGGACATAGTAGGTATGAAACATCAGCAGCTATAGCAGAAAGACTTTTAAAACTATCTGCAAAACAAACTGCAATAATTGCAAGCGGCGAAAACTTTGCGGATGCATTAACGGCAGGAGCATATGCAGCACAACAAGAATATCCAATACTACTAGTACAAAAAACAACTATTGATACACAAATTACAAAAGTTCTAAACAAATACATCAACAAAACAGTAATAGCAGGAGGAGTAAACTCCGTATCAGAAAAAGTTAAAAAGGACCTACCGAAAAACACAGAAAGAATCGCAGGAAGAAGTAGATACGATACAGCAGCACAAATTGCTAAAAAACTATTTAAGTCTGAAAAAGCATTCGTAGCAAGTGGAGAAGTATTTGCAGATGCATTAGTAGTATCACCAGTAGCAGGAAGATTATCATCACCTATATTATTAGTAAATAGAAAAAAATCACCAGAAACAATTAGAGAGTATGTTAAAGAAACAATAACAGAAATCACAGTAATAGGTGGAAAGAAATTCGTTCCAAGCCCAATTGTAACAGACTTGGAAAGCGTAATTAAGTAAATAGCAATTAACACACAAAAATCAGAGCTGTATAACAGCTCTGATTTTTTGATGAGTAATGTTAAGATTTGTTATGTTTTGTTTGTCACGAATATTGTACAATATCCGTGACAAAATTCTATTTCTACTTCATCCTATAATCGCAAACTTTAGCGAATCGCAATGCTTTTGGCACCACTTTGAAATCCAAGTAATTCGTTGTGAAGATTTCGCCGTCGACATTTACTATCAATTCTTTTTCGAATTTGATACATCCTTTAGTCAATTTTTGAAAATGTATCATAGGATGTGACAGATGAGCGCCTTTTTTGTATTTGAAAATCAACGGGATTATTTTGTACAAAGGCATTGTTTCTGCCAAGCACAATTCCAACACGCCATCAGTAAGTTTAGCATAAGGAGAAGGGTTGAATCCTCCGCCGTAGAATCCACCGTTGCAAATCGCGCCAAGCAGATAATATCCTTTCAAGTTAACTTCTCCATTTTCTCCGTTACTTGTCGTGGATTCCAACTTGTATTTAGGAATTTTAAATAAATTCTGCAACACTGCGATAGGATATGCATTTGCCCTGAGTTTTGGATTCTTCTTCAACAAATTATATGCAGAATTCAAAATCACCGTATCAAATCCAAAGCTAAGCACATTCACGCAATATCTGTCGTTGACTTTGATCAAATCAATGTCGTCAATAACAGGTTTGATTGTGTTTTCGATTTTGAAATTTGAGTATTCGAAATTCTTGGAGAAATCATTCGCCGTTCCAGAAGGAATAAGTCCGACGCTGAACTTTGCGTTTGTTTTCTTCATTTCATTTATGACTTCGTTTAACGTTCCATCACCTGAACACACATACAACAAAACATCTGAACAATCGCAGTATTTTCGAACGATTTCAGATGCGTGGTTTTTGTGTTCTGTTTTTATTATTGTATATTTCAAATTGTTGCTTGAGTAGCACTTCACGATTGAGTGTTCTAACTCCGAAAAAGAGCCTGCTCCAGCCTTGCTACTCAACAAAAATACGTATTTCATTTAATCACCATTCATATTATAATATAAACATAAATTGCTGTACATAGAATTTTACACAAAGGATGATATCATGAATAAATTTGTTTATAATATAATTTACGTGCTGATAGTTGTAGGACTTATCGCGTTATTCGAAAGAATTTTCAGAAATAGAAAAGGCAATCCGACACTCAACAAAATTTACAAAATATTAGTGGTGATTTTTTGGATAATCGCTACTATCGTCACAGTCTTGCTGTACTGGGCAGGTTACGGATATTTCAAACAAGGAAACTCATCTGTTGCAGTAAAACTTTTTGTGTTTGGAATATTGATGACGGTAAGCGTTGGATACAAGATTTATACTTTGATTGGAAATAAAAATGGAAATAATTAATGAACTTCAGTCCCTACAAGATTTGAAATACCGTGATTTTCAAGCGAAACTAATCCCTACAATCGACCAATCCACAATTATTGGAGTTAGAATGCCTGATTTGAGAAAATTAGCGAAAAAAATAGACGAAAAACATTCGCAAATTTTCATTGAAGATTTGCCACACACTTACTACGAAGAAAATATGCTTCATTCTATTTTGATTTCTAATATGAAAAGTTACGATGATTGTATCAATCACTTGGAAAAATTTCTTCCATTTGTAGATAATTGGGCGGTTTGTGACTGTATTTCGCCAAAAATTTTCACGAAAAACACCGACAAATTAATCGAAAAAATAAAATTGTGGGCACAATCATCTCATCCTTACACCATTAGAGTGGCTATTTGTCTTTTGATGAAATATTTCTTGGATGATGAGTTCAAGGTAGAGTATTTGAAAATAGCGACTGATATCAGAAGCGAAGAATATTATGTAAATATGATGATTGCATGGTTTTTCGCGACGGCGCTTGCAAAACAATGGGACGATGTTATATTTGTGCTGGAAGATAATTTACTGGATGAGTGGACGCACAACAAAACAATCCAAAAAGCGAGAGAAAGTTTCAGAATAACACCAGAACAAAAACAATATTTGAATTCGTTAAAAAATAGGAGATAAAATGCGAAGAAAAGATCGTGAAATCACAAGTTTTGATGAACAATTGAAGATAATTGATGCGTGTGATGTATGTAGGCTTGGGCTTGTGGATGATGAGGGTTATCCCTATATTTTGCCGTTGAATTTTGGATATGAAGTGATTGACAGTGAATTGGTGTTGTACTTTCATGGCGCATTGGAAGGCTACAAATACGAACTTATCGACAAAAACAACAAGGCTTCTTTTGAGATGGATACAGGTCACGATTTGTATTCCAATAGAGAAATAGGATACTGCACGATGAATTATTCGAGCATAATGGGAAAGGGTGTAGTAGAATATGTGACAGATCAGCATGAAAAATTCAAAGCACTAACTGTGATGACAGACAAATATCATACGAAACATTTTGAATTCAATCCAAAAGCAATTCCAAGAATTTCAGCTTTTAATACTACATTATTACTCATTAATTACACCGTCCTTTTTTTCATCTTGTATATACTGAA
>NZ_JAGYZD010000132.1 GCF_018371055.1 Finegoldia magna
CAAATTAAGACCTGGTGTTGCTTTCAATGATAGAATCAATTTGAAGTTGTTGTTCAATAATTTTTCTTCGATGAATTTTTCGTAGTAATCTGTATCGATTAATTTTCTGCATTCTGCAAGTGTTTCTGAGAATTGCAATTGGTCGTAGTAGCTATCTGAGTACATGAAACTTAGAGCAGATTTTAAGAAATAGATAACTCCTTTTGTGTGGAAACTTCCTGCTTCTTTCAAATCGTATTCTAATTTGTTAAGAGTAGATGTGAGTTCGTCCTTGTCGATTCCGTTTTTTACGATGTTTTCTAGTTCTCTTTTAACCAATGCTTCAAATTTTTCAGTGTTTTTTACATCTGAGTTCTCAGCGATAACACCCATTGTGATTTCTTGGCCGTAAGATGATACGTTCTCTACAGATTCACAGATGTTTTCTTGTAATAATTTTTCTTTGATTATCGCAGATTCGTTGGAGAACAATACATCACTTAAAATAGTTGATACGAATGCGTCTTTTACATTTGTGATGTGTCCGACATTTGCAGCATATACCAATACATCTTTTCCGTCAGGATTTTCGTCTTTTGATATGTTATATTCGACTTCGACTTTTTTAGCTTTCTCAAATGGTTTTTGATAAGGAATGTCTGAGTCGATTTTTTTGTAATCATATTCTTCCAAATATTTTGACAAATGATCTAATTCTTCTTCGATATTTCCATTTCCATAGAAATAAATGAACGAATTTGATGGATGGTAGTATTTGTCGTGGAATTCCAAGAATTTGTCGTAAGTTAAATCTGGAATGTTGTAAGGATTACCACCAGATGAATGAGCGTAAGTTGTGTCTGGGTACAAATATTTGAACAATTCATCGAAAATAATCGTATAAATTGAACTGTAAGCACCTTTCATTTCGTTGTACACAACACCGTTGTATTTGATATCATCGTCGATATTTTTGATTTCGTAGTGCCAACCTTCTTGATAGAAAATATTTTTCTTTTCGTAAACAATTGGATTGAACACTGCATCCAAATAAACATCCACGAGATTTTTGAAATCCTTGGCGTTTCGACTTGCGACAGGATAGCATGTTTTATCTGGGTAAGTTATCGCATTCAAAAAAGTTTGTAGCGATGATTTTACCAAATCCATAAATGGTTCACGAGTTGTGTATTTTTTGGAGCCGTTCAATACTGAATGCTCCATTATGTGAGCGACACCTGTGCTGTCTTGTGGAATTGTCTTGAACGCGATTGAAAATACTTTGTTTTCGTCGTCGTTAGCGAGCTTCAAAACTTTTGCTTTTGTCTTTTCGTGTTCGAAAAGAAATGCAGTAGAATTGATGTCTGACAATTCTCTTGTATCTATTAATTTAAAATTTTTATAATCTTGCATAAAAATCTCCTTTTTTCTTTTTAATATATTATATCAAATTGCGAAAACTTAACAAAATTACAAATTTATTAAATTTTCGTTTATTTGGGTATAAATAATTGTTCGCTACATTCACAATTATCATTTTTTAGAAGTGTATATGATATAATAAATAACAAATAAGAGGTGAGAATATGAAATTAATATCATGGAATGTTAACGGATACAGAGCCGTGTGGAAAAAAGGATTTAAGGAAGCATTTGATAGTTTGAATGCGGATATTTTTTGTTTGCAAGAAATCAAAATGAAAGAAAATCAAATGACTGACGAAATGGAAATAGAAGGCTATCACAGATATTCTTATTCAGCTAACAAGGCTGGATATTCTGGAACTTTGGTCTACACAAAAACTGAGCCAATAGGTGTAAGTTTTGGAATTGGAATTGATGAACACGACACTGAAGGACGTGTGATTACATGTGAATACGAAGATTTTTTCTTGGTGAATGTCTACACTCCGAACTCCAAACAAAAATTAGAACGCTTGGATTATAGAATGGTGTGGGAAGATGAATTCCACAATTATTTGAATATTTTAAGAGATAGAAAACCTGTAATTGTGTGTGGGGATTTGAATGTCGCTCACAACGAAATTGATTTGAAAAACCCACAATCAAACCGACGTTCAGCAGGATTTACCGATGAAGAAAGAAATAAAATGTCACTTTTGTTAAACGATGGTTACATTGACACGTTCAGATATTTTTATCCTGACAAAACAGATGAGTATTCTTATTGGTCTTATTTCGCAAAGGCGAGAGAAAGAAATGCTGGATGGAGAATTGATTATTTCATAGTAAGTGATGATTTGAAGGACAATCTTGTGGATGCGAAAATTCACCAAAGCATAATGGGATCAGACCATTGTCCAGTTGAATTGGAAATAAATTTTTAAGGAGATATTATGACTAGAAATAGAATTTGGATAAGTGGAGCAGATGGAAAGATTGGAAAAGTATTACAGAAATATTTGGATCCTTTGGAAGATGAAGTCTTAGCAACGGATAAAGATATCGTAGATATTGTAAATTCTGATGAAACTTCCATATTTGCCAGAAGAAACAGACCGAATGTAATCATAAATTGTTCTGCACTTACAGACCCTGTCGCATGTCAAGAAAACCCGGACGAAGCTTTCAGAGTAAATGCTTTGGGAGCAAGAAACATGGCTGTTGCAGCGAACACTGTGGATGCGAAAATAATTCACATGTCTGCTGATGATGTGTTCAGTGGACAATCCAGAAGTGCCTACAGAGAATACGACACTCCTCATCCAACGACAATGTATGGAAAAAGCAAATTGATGGGAGAAAATTTCGTAAGGGAATTCAGCGTAAAACACTTTATTTTGAGAACAAGTTGGTTATTCTCTCCAGTAAATCACAGGGTAGAAGATATTATTAAAGAAGCACAACAAACAGGAAAAGTTTTGGTTCCTAAGGCTCAATATTCTTCTCCGACAAGTGCATATCAATTAGCTGAATTTATCGTGAAATTGATGGATACTTACGATTACGGGATTTATCACGCATCATGTGAGGGAGTTGCTAGTAGAAAAGATTTTGCAGAAGAAATTTTGAGGATAAAAGGAATTGATGCGGAAGTTATCGAAGATGAAAACTTGAGAATTGAAGGTCATAGACCAGATTTCACAGCTTTGGAAAATTTCTTGTTGAATACTTCTCAAATTTACAAATTCACTGATTGGCAAACTTCTTTGAAAAAATATATCGAAAAAAACAATTTGTAATGCAAAATGAATTTTAAGAAAAAGGAAAGATATTTATGAAACAAAAGAAAAAAATGGGACTTACAACTCAAATTTTCATAGGATTATTTTTAGGGTTGTTGGTAGGAATAGTTTTTAATCTATTTGTCCCTTCATCATATATAAAAGATACCATTTTAGTTAATGGGATATTCGACGTATTGGGGCAAGGATTTATTAGATTAATGCAAATGCTCGTTGTTCCATTGGTGTTTTTCTCACTTGTAACTGGTGCGATGAGCATGGGGGATACTAAAAAATTAGGAAAAATCGGAGTCAAAACACTTGTGTTTTATTTGTTCACTACGGCTTTGGCGATAACTTTGGCGCTATTATTGGCATCATTTATAAAGCCTGGAGTTGGAATTGATCTTAGCAAAGTGAGCCAGGCTGCCCAAGCAGACCCTGCGAAGGCAGTTTCAATAAAAGATACTGTGCTCAATTTGATTCCTACAAATCCAATTAAAGCTATGGCTGAAGGAAATATGTTGCAAATAATTTTCTTCGCATTGTTAGTTGGAATTATTTTGGCGAATTTGGGAGAAAAAGCACACAACGTAGCAAATATTTTCGAAGAATTCAACGACATAATGATGGATATGACAATGATTGTCATGAAGTTTGCGCCAATAGGTGTATTTGCTCTTATCACAAAGACATTTGCAACTTTAGGATTATCTGCAATATTCTCTATGTTAAAATACATGCTCACAGTAGTTTTAGGATTGGGATTGCAACTTTTCTTAGTTTATATGGTTTTATTGACGATTTTTGCAAAAGCAAATCCATTCAAATTCTTGAAGAAATTCTTCCCGGTTTTGGGATTTGCGTTCTCCACATCATCTTCAAATGCAACAGTGCCAATGAACATCAACAAATTGGAAGAACTTGGAGTTAGTAGAAAAATTTCCTCATTTACAATTCCACTTGGAGCGACTATCAACATGGACGGAACAGCAATCATGCAAGGAGTTGCAGTAGTATTTGCAGCGAACGCCTACGGAATGCAATTGACTCCACAAAACTTCTTGACAGTAATTGCTGCAGCGACACTTGCATCTGTAGGTACTGCAGGAATTCCTTCAGTTGGTTTGATAACTTTATCCATGGTGTTCAATTCAATTGGACTTCCGATTTCTGCAATAGCGATGATAATGGGAATAGACAGAATTTTAGATATGATTAGAACAGCGATAAATATCACAGGAGATGCGGTATGCACAGTTATCGTCGCAAATAGTTCTGGCGAAGAGTATTTTGATAGGGAAAAATTTAATTCGTAAATTTTAATAAATGATAAACACTTATAGAAAATTTCAATAAGTGTTTATTTTTTTATCTGATATAATAAATATAAGGAGGGATAATTTTGAAATTAGAAAATAAACATATCAAAAAAATCATCGTTATTCTTGTAGTGGTTCTTGCATTTGTATTTATCAAACCACTTAGAGAAGGATTAGGAAACATGTCAAAAGCGTTTCAAAACCTCGAAAGTGTAAAAGCGTACATCAGATCATTTGGGAAAACTGCAGTTGTAATATCATTTTTAATGATGATAGTGCAATCAGTTGCAGCTCCAATCCCAGCTTTTTTCATTACATTTTCAAATGCAGCTATTTGGGGATGGGTTAAGGGAAGCATATTGTCTTGGACATCTGCAATGGC
>NZ_JAGYZD010000133.1 GCF_018371055.1 Finegoldia magna
CCATCCCATTTCAAATCTCCCATAACTTTTAGCTTAGAAGATTTTATACCCTTAGCGTCATTTCTCTTAGAGTTTAAGATACCTCTAATAAAATGCTCTTTAGTTATTACTTTAAGATCTTTTTGACCTTCTCCTTCTTTATCGGTATTTACGATTGATATTTGTCCTTCTTTTGCACTTCTTAGAACAAGTGGTGAAGGGGTTAGCCCTCTTTCTATTTGTACTTCTTGATTTTGTCCTTTAGAATCGAGTGGGTAAACTCTTGCTACTTTTGAGCCGCTATTAGATGCATCAGTTAATCCTTGGTTGTTATTTAATGCAAATAAGTCAGGGTCTTGATCAAGTGATTTTGTATTTCCATCTTTTCTGTTTTGGATAACGGCAGCTGGATTGAATTTATCGATGTCGTGTTCTCCACCTATACCCTTATTCAAGGTTCCAGGTATTTTTGGTTTACCATCGTCATCATAACCTTCCATTGTCTTTGATTTTGAACCTTCTTCCCAAGCCCACTTGTCAAGGATTGGCTCCTTGTTCCAATTTCCAGCAAAGCCCATAAGTGGCATTGATAGAGATGGTTGAAAAACTGTCTTGTTTCCCTTACCGCACATTGCCTCAACTTCTTCTTTAGATTCAAATCTAATGAAGGATTCTACAAATTTATTTTTATCTTTAGCATCTCCGACATCTATTACAGCATTTAAGTCAAAACTTGAATTTGGTTTTATGGTAAATGTATCGTATTCGAATGTTATCTTTGCTCCATTAATTACTTCAGGATGGATTTCTGGAACAATTTGTTTTCCATCTTGAGATTTTTCATCCTTGTAAGTTTCATCAAGTTTTAGTCTATTGGTTAAGGAATCTGTTGTGATTGCAGATGATGAAGCTTTAAATGTTAGAGGTCTATCTGATGTATTAATTAATTTAATTGTGAAATATTTTTTATCGCCCTTAATCTCTTTAAGTGAAATAGATCCATATGAATTTACCAAACCTTCAGAGTCTAAATTCTTAAAGCTAGCTATAACGTCATTTCTTAGTGCATTAGCTACGTTAATAAGACCAGCGCCTTGTTGTCTTGGTGAAGCATAATATAGTGATTTCTCCTTCCAACCTGTTGGATCCATCATAGGTCTTGCTGTGTTTTGTAGGGCAATCTTTGTAAGAGTAGTTAAGTCGATTTTGTCGTCACCTGTTAGGTCTTTTAAGACAGGTTTTGCGAGCATCTCTTTTAGTTTTGGTCTAATCAATACTGTTGATGCTGCAACTACTGGTGTTGCCATACTTGTTCCTGACATATAACCATAAGTTGACTTGCCGTCAATTACATTTAGAGTTGATTTGATGTTCTTTCCTGGTGCTGATACATCTGGCTTTAGGAGGAGGTCAACCCTTGGACCCCAAGATGTAGAAGCTGCTGGAACTATTACTTCTTCCTTGTAAAGTTCCTTATCTGTATCAGGAGCAAAGTTAAAGGCTAGCTCTTTCTCATCACCAAGCTTTGGACGGTTTTTGTTGAAGCTTTCCATGTCAATTGGATAGTATTGGTCAAGCTTATCTTTGAAGTCTTCCTTTTTATTTCTTTTAACCTCTGTTTTATTTGTTGGATTAATCATATTCCAAATCTTTAGACCATCATCACCTGATACTGAAAATACTTGACAAGTTGTTCCTTCATCTTCTTCATAACCCATGGCTGGAAGCTCTGTCCAGTTATCTCTGTTGTAGTAGTTAACTGTATTTACAACCATGATTGCACGAGCACCTTTATCGGCAGCTCTTTTGAAGGCATATTTTAAATCCTTGGTATAGATTCTATCCATAACGGCAATTTTGCCTTTAAGATTAAGACCAACTAGATCTTCATCTTGACCCTTGCCTATATAAACAAATTTGACTTTGTCAGATAGCTTGCTTCCGTCTTCATTTGTGATAATCTTATCCTTATCGAAGAATGTACCGATATTTCTATACTTGAAGCTTTCGCCACCAATATTTACCTTATCAAACTCTACTATTTGGTTTTTAGCTGATGCTACAGCTATGGCATCTTCATGGGCAGCAGTCCTTGTTACATTTCCTGTATCGGTCATCCTTAGTTGGTTATTTGCTGCCAAGTCCCATGATGAGCTTGATGCAGCTGTTGCGTAGTTTCCAGTTGCTACAACCATAGGAATGCCAGCTTTTCTCAAAGCTCTAACAGCCTGCCAATATTTTTCTCCTACTAGTCCTGTTCCTGTAAAACCTGATGATACAGATACTACATCGACCTTATGCTTGATTGCATCTTCAATAGCATGAAACATCGTTTCATCACCGGCAAATCCATCACCTGAATCAGAATACATCTTATAAGAAAATATTTGAGCGTTTGGAGCAATCCCGTCAATACCATTATAATTAGCTATGTCCTCATCAGTATCATTTCCAGCAAGAATTCCTGCTATATGCATACCGTGTGGATCATGATAATCTGAACCATCATCATATTTTTCGACAGTGATTTTGCCACCATTATAATAGTTAAAAGCGTGAGGTATTTTATCACTCAACCAAAAGTACTTGTCAGTTCCTTGTAAATCATCTTTCTTATATTTCATCGATGATTTCGCATCTTCGTCAATTCTCATGGCTTTGTGTCTGTAATCAGTTCCAGTATCAATATTTGCAATTACCATTCCTCTACCATCAAAGTTTTTGCCAAATTGAGCATTGATTGCTTTTAGGTAATCTATGGATTCATCAACTCCTATTTCCTTTCGAGCATTGTTCATCATCGGTTGAATTTTTTGTGATTTTTCGACTGATGAAATGCCTTCAATAAGTTTAATTTTGTCCAAATTATCTCGATTTGTTTCTATAGCACAACCATTGAAAATCGTATTATAAGTATACAAAACTTTAGTATTTTTAAAATTAGATAGTTCTTTAATTGCTTTCTGACCATCCTCCTTATTCCTAAATTCAGCTATGTATACAACTCTATCCTCTTCTTTTTTAGAAATGTTTAGAATTTCATCTGCTTTATGCAATTCATGTCCTTTTGATACTTCTTTGTTTGAATATTTGTTATCGGAAGTATTTTTATTATCAATTACAGAATCCTCTTTAATATCTTCTTTGGTAATTACTGATAACTTTTCATCGTTTGTATTGTTCGAATTTTCTTTATTGACTTTTAAAGTCTCATTCGTAAGCTTATTTTCATCCTGCTTATATTCTATAGATTTTTCCTTATCAATAATATTTTTAATATCTTCAGTTTTTGCAAAAACTGTATCACTGCACATAAATGAAACTGATGAAACTGATAAAGCTGCAACAAGAGTTGCCTTTATAATATCTTTTTTTTTCATAAATCCTCCTAGATTAAAAAATATTAATTTTATTCATGGTATAAATTGCAAATATCGATATTGAGTCCCATTTTCAAAAATTACATTCTAAATTTTACTACTTTTTTTTTATTTAGTCAACATTTATAAGACCTCTAATATAATTATTTTTTTACTTTATATACATAAAACGCATAATAAAAGTATATTAATAATTAAAAGATATATTAATAATTTTAAAAACAGAGATTTCATTAATAATTAAAATATAAAAGCCTTTATCATTTTCCTAAATATGCAATTAAATAAATAATATATTTATAGTTATGCTTTAAGTATAACTTTTTATGTATTTTTTGACATATTAAAATCCCCCTGATTATTGTCTTATCAGGAGGATTTCTCATACAAAAACTATTTCACAGTCTCAAATAAATACATTCAACTAATTTATATTTTATTTCGATCATCATTCACATTTCCGTCGCACAAATACTTTATAAATTCATCTAATACGTTTCTTGTCCTTTCATCTAAAATAGCTATCCATCTTTCGGGAATTGTAGAATATCCATGAATTGATCCACTGATACTTCCAGCAATTGCAGCTATCGTATCGGAATCTCCCCCGTGATTTACAGCATTTATAATACAATCTTCAATTGAATTTTCCTTAGCCCAATGAATCGCATTATTGAAAGTGTTCACGATATATCCTGATGGTTTTAACAATTGCGTATCTTTTAGTTCATGTTTTTTTCCATTGATATTATCTCTGATAATTTGTGTGTATTCTTTTAAAATTCTGTCACACATTTCGTTATTGTGAGTGAGTCGTCCTTGTTTTATATTCAAATCTTCAGAAGTTTCATTATCTAGCAGTGCACAAGGAAGTGCTCTCATCAAACTTCCATTTCCAAGCGCTGTATCATCTTCTTCGATAAATATTTCGTACTGAATGTAGTGTTCAATTGCACGTCTACATTGATTGCCAATATCTCTTGGATGAGTATTGTACCGCTCCACGAAATTTTTCATAGTATTTTTCTCAAAATTATCACGGTCATTTTCCATCAAAGAATTCATAACGCAAATACTCATATCAGTATCATCAGTGCATTCTCCCGGATTCAAATCAAGCCATCCTCCACCTAATATATCAGTGACTTTTCCGTAGATTTTTGAAATTTCGTCTTCAGTCATAAATTCAGTAGTAGCTCCCATGCTATCACCTATCGCAAAAGCAAAAAGCGCTCCTTTGATTCGATCTATTTTCCTTCTGTCCATATTTTCATCCCCTTTTGTATATTTTATTACAAATTAAAACAAAAAAATATCCCCAGAAAATAAATTCCAGGGATATTAACAAATCTAAATCAAATTATTTTCTTTTAACATTAATTCGATATCAGTGTCTTCTATTTTCTTTCCAATACTA
>NZ_JAGYZD010000134.1 GCF_018371055.1 Finegoldia magna
CCGAAATCGTCGTACAAAATCCTGACGTCGACTCCTTCTTTTACTTTTTGTTCCAAAACTTCCAAAATATTATTGAACATGTATCCTTCTTCGATTATAAAAAACTCCAAGAAAATATAATCCTTTGCGTTTTTTAAATCTTCCATCAAATATTCAAAGAAAATCTCACCGTTTTTTAAATATTTCGAACTTGTTTTAGAAAATACAGGAGCGTGAGCTGTTGTGTTTATGTAAGTTGCGATTGACTTGGAGTCACCCTCCAATTCGTCAATTACATTACCATTTGACAAAATATGGTTATTAAACGATGAACTAATCGTATCCATTCGTCTTTGTTGTGCACGAACGAATCTGTTTCTTCTGAAAAACAAATAGAACACCGCTCCAAACAACGGGAATATCCATATAGGGATGAGCCATCCCAGTTTGAAACTCGGGTTTACATCGGTGTTGACCACCATTATAGTAAACGCGAAGGATATTATAATGTTTAATGTGTAGACATACACAAAATTTCTTTGAAAACTTAAAATCAAATAAACTAATAGCGAAATTTGAATAATAAATACAATTGCCAAAAGCATTATTCTACTAGTTAAAAATTTGAATAATTTTTTCATTTGCACCTCCACAAATATTTTTAAATTTATTTAATTATAACACAAAAACCACAACAATCTTTGAAAATCAATTCAAAATCGCCAGGGTTTATTTTTAAAATATTATACCAATTTTACTCTGTGATATACTTTTTTACCTTTTTTTATAATAAGTTCATCGTCGTTAAAATCGTGAATTGTTACAATTCTTTTTGGATCAGCTTCCTTATTGTCATTAACAGAAATTCCGTTTTGAGTTACAAGTCTACGCGCTTCACTGTTTGATTGAGTAAGTCCTGTCATTGTCAACAAATTCAACAAACCAATTCCATTTTCAAAATCCAAAGCTTTCATTTCAGTTGTTGGCATATTTTCATCAACAGCGTTTGAATTGAACAATGCGTTTGCTGTTTGACGTGCTTCTTCTGCTTTTTCTTCTCCGTGAACTAATTTGCACACTTCAAATGCCAAAACTTCCTTAGCTTTATTGATGTCACTTCCCTCTAAGCTACCAAGTCTCTTGCATTCTTCAGTTGGCAAGAATGTCAACATCAACAAGAATTTTTCAACATCTCTGTCGTCTACATTTCTCATGTATTGGAATAAATCATAAGGAGTTGTCTTGCTTTCGTCCAACCATACAGCGCCTTTTTGTGATTTACCCATTTTAACTCCGTCAGCAGTAGTTAAAAGTTTGAAAGTCATAGCGTAAACTTTGTCGTTTTCTAATTTTCTAACCAAATCGTATCCGCCCAAAATATTAGACCATTGATCAGAACCGCCCATTTGCAATTTACAACCGTATTTTCTGTACAATACCAAATAATCGTATGATTGCATCAACATATAACTAAATTCGAAAAACGTTAGACCTTTTTTCATTCTATTTTTGTAACTTTCCAAAGTCAACATTTGATTTACAGAAAAATGAACGCCGATTTCTCTCATGAAATCTAAAAAATTCAAATTCAACAACCAATTCTTGTTGTTTTCAATGTAAGCCTTGTCTTCGCCAAAATCGATGAATCTTGTCATTTGAGAATAAAATCTTCTGGCATTTTCATCGATAACTTCCTTAGTCATAATACTTCTCATATCGTTACGACCAGAAGGATCGCCAATCATTGTAGTTCCACCACCTAAAAGGCAAATTGGAATGTGACCGTGAGCTTGCATTCTCATCATAACCATCAATTGAATAAAATGACCAATAGTCAAACTATCTGCAGTCGCATCAAATCCAATGTAAAATGGAACTCTTTCTTTTCCGAGCAAATCCCTCAATTCATCTTCGTATGTAGCTTGTTCAAAATATCCACGCGCTACCAATTCGTCGTACACATTTTCATGTTCAAATTCGTAATTAATCATAAACTCCTCCTATAAAATAAAAAAACTCTTGACACGAAAGGGCGAATCTACGCGGTACCACCTTTCTTATCAAAAGCTTATGTTCCATGCAAAGTATGAAACTACCTTGAAAACTCATGTGTTGTAATTCCCGAATAATCGGTACTGGTCACAATCATAATTTTCTATTGAGTTATTAAAATTTTATACTAGAAACTAATTCTAGTCAATAGCAAAATGCTTTTTTTATAATTTCGTAGCCAAATGATTGATAAGAACATCGATAGCAACCTTGTTCTTGCCACCTTTTGGCACAATCAAATCGGCAAATTTCTTACTAGGTTCCACAAAAAGTTCATGCATTGGCTTAACAGTTTCCATATATTGAGTCAAAATCGATTCAATAGTTCTGTTTCTTTCGACCAAATCTCTTGTAATTCTTCTTTTGAGTCTGACATCTCCATCGCAGTCTACGAAGACTTTCATATCCATTAAATTGCGAAGTTCTTCATTCTCCAAAACCAAAATTCCTTCTACAATCACAATTGGCTTTGGGATTTTTTTCAAAGTATCAGAGCTTCTAGTGTGAATTGTAAAATCGTAAGTTGGAATGTCGATTTCTTCATTATTTATAATTTTTTTAACATGCTCAATCAACAAATCCGTTTCAAAAGCTTGGGGATGATCGTAATTCAAACTAGCACGTTCATCCATAGTCAAATTGTCATGAGCAAAGTAATAATTATCGTGTTCAATAATTTCTATCTTATCTTCAAAATGTTTTTTCAAAGTCCTCACGATTTCAGTCTTACCTGAAGCACTTCCACCTGCGACTCCCACAATATACGGTTTCATAATAGCCTCCTAGTTATTAGTTAATTTTAATATAAATTTTACAATTTTTCAAGGTTGTAAATTAGGATAACCTTTTAATAATTTGTAGATTAAAATTATAAATTGTGCTAAAATAATATTGAAATGTTTTATTTTGTAAATTTTATTACAAACTTTACAAAAAATTCAAGCAAATCACAATCACGGAAAATGTTTTAACAAAAGGAGATTTAAAATGTCAAAAAACACAAAACTTATTATTTACTCGTTGATTTACATATTGTTCATGATAATCATCAGATACACATTGTCTCATGCACATGGATTTTTGATTGACCATTGCTTGATGATATTCTTAGCTATCGCAGTAGTCCTTGGATATTTTCATGGATTTATTTTCAAATTCAATTTTACGATTGTTTTCGTAGCGATATTTATGATGCTTTTCATCGGACAAATGACACCTCCATCAAGAGGATTTATAGAATATTCATTTATCGACTTTTATTACGTGTCAGCGGCGACGATTTTTATGTTAGTAGCAGACATTGCTGGATCCATAAGAAAAACTCACTTGATTCAAAAAGAGATTTTCTTGGAACAATTAGAAAAAGAAAAAAACGCTAAGTTATTTAAAAAATAATTAATCAAACCATCAAGTGCACGCTTGGTGGTTTTTAGAATTTTACCTCAAAATGCTTTAATCTGGAAAAATAAATAAAATAATGTTAAAATATAGATTATAGTTTATTAAAAGAGAAGGAAGAGAATGAATATACTACAAAAATTATCAGAAGAATTAGACATAAAATATGATAACGTTGTTAAGACAGTTGAATTATTAGATGAGGGAAATACAATTCCATTTATCGCCAGATACAGAAAAGAAATCACTGGGAATTTGACTGACGAAACGTTGAGACAATTAAACGATAGGCTTACATATTTGAGAAACTTGCAAGAAAGAAAAGACGACATCACAAGTCTTATCGATGAGCAAGGAAAACTCACTGAAGATTTGAAAAAACAAATCGACGAAGCAACTATTTTGACAGAATTAGAAGATATTTATCTTCCATTTAAGCCTAAGAAAAGAACTCGTGGATCAATCGCTGTAGAATTGGGACTTCAACCAGTAGCAGATATGATAATGGAGAAAACTCACTCTTTATCTGAGATTGAGAAAAAAGCCTCAGAATTTGTCAACGGAGAAGAAATCAAAACAGTTGATGATGCTATTAGTAAAAGTTTGGACATCATAGCAGAATTCGTATCTGAACAAAAAGTATTCAGAGATATAGTTCGTAATTCGTTCATAACAGATGGGGTTATGAAAACTGAAGAAAAAAACGAAGACGATTCTGGCACATACAAGATGTACTACGATTATTCAGAAAAAGTAAAAGATGTCAAAGCACACAGAGTTCTTGCGGTATTTAGAGGAGAAAAAGAAGGATTCTTGAAAGTTTCATTCATTTTAAATGACGATTACAATATTTTCAAAATAATGAGAAAAATCGCAAGAGCAAATGATTTTGAAAGTTATGATTTGATTGAAAAAGCTGTCAAAGACAGCTACAAAAGATTAATCGTTCCATCAATTGAGACAGAAGTGCGCCAAAGCATGAAAGAAATGGCAGACGACGAATCAATCGGCGTATTCAAAAGCAATTTGAAGCCTTATTTGATGCAACCACCTATCAAGGAAACAGCGATAATTGGACTTGACCCGGGATTTAGAACTGGTTGCAAAGTTGCTGTAATTTCTGAATACGGAGATTTCTTGGATAGTGCTGTAATTTATGTAACTGATGCAAGAAAACAAATCCAAAGAGCAGACGAAACTTTGAAGGAATTTATCGACAAATACAACGTCAAACTAATCGCAATCGGTAACGGAACAGCTTCTCGTGAAACAGAAAAATACGTATCTGATTTGTTAGCGCAAATCGACGATGAAATCTT
>NZ_JAGYZD010000135.1 GCF_018371055.1 Finegoldia magna
CAAGAATTGTTGAAAGCTTCTTGAAATGTTTCGTCACCATGAGGATTCCAATATCTTTCACATCTTATGACAACGCCTGGAATATCTCTAATAAATCCATTACAGAAATAATGTGATTCTTGTGTTGCTGTGTGCTCTTCAGTTGCAGCTGCACTAGTTATAGTTTTAAATACACTTCCAGGCTCATAAGTCCATGAAGTTGCTTTGTTTTCCCACATATTAAAATAAAATTTACTGATTTTATCTTCATCATTCTCTTTTTTCAAATCATTTAATTCATTTATTTGATCTTTTAAAAGCGGAGTTTTAGGATCATTGGGATTAAAATTAGGGAAAGATCCCATACCCAAAACATCTCCATTATTTGGATTCATAACGATTATCGTCGCAGATTTTGGTTTAAAATTATTTTCTATGTCTTTTAAACTATCTTCTACAAAGCCTTGGATAGTACTATCTATAGTTGTTTTTAAATCATATCCGTTTTCCGGATTAATAATCACAGAACTATCATCTGATAAATCAATCGATCGATTAACTGAACTGTTCAGAATTCTTTTTCCTGGTTTACCTTTTAATTTAGCATTATAAAAGCTCTCCAATCCGACAACTCCATCATTATTTACATTTGTAAATCCTAAAACTTGAGCTAACATTTCTTTATTTGGATAATATCTCTTTTTCTCAGAAACGATGCTAATAAATTTCTGATTACTTATAGGTAGTTTTTTTATGTTTTCTATTTCTGTTTTCGATAATGAAGGTTTAACTAGAACTGTTTTCTTTTTATCTAAAACTTTTCTTAGTTCTTCAGGTTTCATGCTTAAAGTTTTTCCTAACGAATCAATTAAGTTTGATTTCGATTGATCGTTTAAATAAGTAGCATTTACATACAAATTATTAGATACCACATTATCTGCCAATGTCTCACCATTTGTATCTAATATTTTCCCTCTTTCAGCATCAATATTAATAGTATTGGTGCTTTGTTTTGCTGAAAGTTTTCGATATTTATCTCCAGCAGGGGTCAATTGTAAATAAATCAGTTTACCAACTATTAACAATACAATAATTGTCAATATACAAAATAAAACTACAATACGAGAATTGTAGTTTTTATTGAAATTTTTATTGATTTTTTCTTTGCTTAAATTGCGCCTTCTCATTATTTTTCCTCTAATTTTAAGTACATAATTTGAGCATTTTCGGGAAATTGCATACCCAAATTATTTTTTGCTATTTCTTCAATATTTTTATTAGTTAATTTACTCTCTATATTAGATTTTATCACATCTCGGTTGCCTTCTGTAAGCATTACTTGATTTTTTACTTCTTTTAATTCACTGGACATGCTTTGAATCTTAGAATAACGATTCATCACCAAAATGGATAAACAAATAACCACGCATATCATTACTTTATTAAAAGTAGAAAAAAGATTTGTTCTCCTACTAGGTCTATTTAATTTTTTTGTTTGTTCAATTTTTTTGACTTCAAATTCTTTTTTTTCTACATACTGTGGAAAAACTTCAATTTTTCTTTGTGCATTACCCATTTTTGTCTCCATTTATTAATCAAATCATATAATTATCAAATAATCTTTTCAGCTACTCTTAACTTTGCACTTCGAGCCCTAGAATTTTGTTTTAATTCTTCTGTTGAAGGCTCTATCGGCTTTCTAGTAATAATCTTAATTTCAGGCTTATGATTGCAAACACATACCGGAATTTCTGGAGGACATATACAACCTTTTTGTCTTTGTTTGAAAATATCTTTGCAAATTTTATCCTCCAAAGAATGAAACGTTATTATACAAATTCTACCTTCAGGATTCAATAAATCTATGCAATCTCCAACTGCTTGTTCTAAAACGTCTAATTCTTTATTAACTTCAATTCTAATTGCTTGAAAAGTTTTCTTTGCACTGTGGCCTTTTTGATTCATTCTTACTTTTTTAGGAATCGCTTTTTCAATAACTTCCACTAATTCAAAAGTAGTATTAATAGGTTTGACTTCTCTTTCATTGCATATAAATTCAGCAATTCTTTTAGCCCATTTTTCTTCTGAATATTTGAAAATAATATTTTCTAAATCTTCTTGTGAATACGTGTTGACGATATCCTTGGCAGTAATTGGATTAGTTTGATCCATTCTCATATCCAAAACCGCATCATGCATATAAGAAAAACCTCTACTATCTTCATCGATTTGATAAGAACTAACACCTATATCCATTAATATTCCATCAACTTTTTCAATTCCTATATTTTGTAAATCACTTTTAATATTTTTAAAATTATCCTTTATAAAGATAACCTTATCTCCATATTCTTTTAAGCGTTCTTTCGCCACTGTTAATGCGTCTTCATCTTGATCAAAGCAAATTAGCTTACCATTCCCAATTCTTTTTGCAATTTCTCTGGAATGTCCCGCGCCTCCAACAGTGCAATCCACATAAACTTTTCCGTCTCTAATATTCAAATTTTCGATGCATTCATTTAATAAAATTGGCACATGTTTGAATTCCATAATTCACCTACAAATCAAGATCATTTAAATCATCAGCTAAATCGTCATAGTTTAATGAAGAATCATTAGAGTATTGTTCCCATTTTTCCTTATCCCATATTTCGATACGATTGGATACTCCAATAATGGCAACTTCTTTTTTGATATCTGCATAGTTTCTCAAGGATTGCGGAATCAAAAACCTTCCTTGTTTATCAATTTCCTGGTTACTAGCACCAGCGAAAAACACTCTTGAAAACGCTCTTGCTTGTCTTCTAGTTAATGACAATTTATTAAGCTTTTCAGTCATTTGGATAAAAGCAGATACAGGATATACGAAAAGACATTCATCCATACCTTTTGTAATGTAGAATTCTTCTCCTATTTCATCCCTAAACTTTGAGGGCATAATAACGCGACCTTTTGAGTCAATATTATGAAAATATTCATTAATAAACATTTTTCCCTCCACTTTGTTCCACTTTCATTCCACTACATTAATAATATCTTTTATATATGATGCTTTCAATGTTTTTATACGTTCTGAATATACGTTCTTTTTGATATTTACTTAAATTTAAATATATGTTAAAATACTCTACGTAATAGAAATTAAAGAGGATGAATATGAGAAAGAAATTTGGAATTTTTTTAATGACGATAGGTATTCTGCTATTTGCTTTATATTTCGCAGCCAGATTAATACCTACCTATTATAGTGAAAATGATATAAGTAAAGAAATATCATCCACAGAAATGGAACAAAACAACAAAAAGGAATTCAAAAACGACTTTGACGCTGTAAACTCTATTAGCACAACTACATCGTTGTTTAATTTTACAGCTATAAGCGGAGAAAATGTTATTGGACAAATTATTATCCCTGATTATAATTTAAGTTTACCTATTCATCGTGGAGTAACTGACGAACACTTATTAAGTGGTGCAGCCACAATGAAAGAAAATCAAAAAATGGGAGAAAAAAATTACACACTAACAGGTCACTACATGAAAAGAAACGGCTCTTTGTTTAGTAAAGTGTATGATTTAACTAAAGGTACTAAAGTTTACATTACAGATAAAAAAAACATCTACGAATATGAAATCGTAGATAGAAAAGTCACTGACTCTTATGCATTTTATATGCTAGAAGACGATAGAATTGAAAATTATGATAATAAACCTATTCTTTCTTTAATGACATGTGATATGCCAAATGATCCTAATAACAGAGTATTCCAAATAGGAAAACTTGTTAGATCGTTTAAATACGACAAAAATTATTTCAAACAAAATTAGAACAAAAATTTAGACCACAGATGAACGTCAAAATTCTTCTGTGGTCTTTGCATATAAAAAACTCTCCTCACAACTGTGAAGAGAGTCTGTTACGCTTCTTAAATATCTAAAATTTTACCATTTTTAGGAAAATCGTATATTACATCTTTTCTTTCAATGATTATTTTGGTTTTTTCATTTATTTTTTCGTTAGCTCTGATAAGTTCAAATAGCTCTTTCGTAGGATTAATCGCTGTTGGTTTTCCCATCATATTAATCATAGAAAAATCACCCGAAGTATCACCGTAGCAGTATGAATTATCGACATCAATATCATAACGTTGAACTATTTCATCGATTACAGCCTTTTTACTATTTTTATCCCACATTGGCACCACTTCTCCAGTGTACATTCCCGATTTTTTCAAATACAAGGATGCTCTGTATTCTGTTACGCCATAACTCTCAGCCATTTCTTTTACCAAAAAGTCCGGGCTTCCTGAAATAAAAAATATCAGATGATTATTTTCTTTGTGAAATTCTATCATCTCACGGGTATATCTGTAAACTTTCTCTTTAACTTGGCTGATTACTTGATTGGATATAAATTCATTAAACTCACTGCTAAAGCCTTTGAGTTTGTACTTATACACATCAACCAATTGATTGAGATACTCATCATAGTCGATTTTTCTTTTTTCGTATTTTTGGTATGCTGGATAAACTTTTTCGTAGTATAATTTTTGATCTATTATTTCAAAATTAACTAATTTTTTGAAATGCTCAATCATCAGTGAATCTCTGGCTATTGTTCCATCAATATCAAAAAACGCGCCTATTTTCATTGTTTGGTACTCCTAGATTCTTCAACTAATCTGTCAAATTTTTCAATTATATTACGAAATTCTAAGCTTTTTTTCTTTTGAGGAATAGGATTTACGATATCCAAA
>NZ_JAGYZD010000136.1 GCF_018371055.1 Finegoldia magna
ACCTTAGTAAGCATTGATGACAAGCGAGAAGAAGTAAAAATTGACAATGTTAAAGAAGAATTTGGAGGTAAATAATATGTCAAATATCAATAAAACAAAAGTAATTACAGGTGAAGTTAGATTATCTTATGCGAATGTTTGGGAACCAAAGTCAATTAATGGGAGCAAAGAACGATATTCAGTGTCTGTCATTATCCCAAAGAGTGATCAAAAGACAATCGAAAAAATTGAAAAAGCAGTGGATGCTGCTATTGATGAAGGACTTTCTAAATTTAATGGAAAGAAACCAAATAAGAAAGCTATCAAACTTCCATTAAGAGATGGTGACACGGAAAAAGATGATGAGGCTTATGCTGATGCATACTTCTTAAATGCTAACTCTATGACAGCACCTCAAATTGTGGATAAAAATGTAGAACCAATTCTTGATAGAAGTGAAGTCTACTCAGGAGTTTATGCAAGAGTATCTCTTAATTTCTATGCCTACAATATAAATGGAAATAAGGGCATAGCGGTTGGGCTAGGGAATATTCAAAAGCTAAGAGATGGTCAACCTCTAGGAAATAGGTCTAATGCAGCAGATGACTTCGATGCTATGGACGATGATGACGAAGATTTCTTAGCATAGGAGGATTTTATATGAAAGAAACAATCTTAGCTATTTTGATGGGATTATGGTCTTACTACTGGTATAAGTTAGGCTATGTTCAGGCTCAAATTAACGAAACAGAAAAGAGAATCAGGGAAATTTATAGAGATATAGAGAAACGATTGGATGAAACGCAAAGAACTATTGATAAATGCATCCAATCATTGGACGAAATTAAATAAAAATGAAAAAAATATCAATAGATCTTGAGACCTATTCTTCAGTTGATTTAGGCAAAAGTGGTGTATACAAATATGCCGAGAGTGAGGATTTTGAAATCCTCCTCTTTGCCTACTCTGTTGATGATAAAGAAGTTAAGGTCATAGATTTGGCAAGTGAAGAGATTATTCCTGAAGAAATATTATTAGCACTTAGTGATGAAAGTATAGAAAAGTGGGCCTTTAATGCAAACTTTGAAAGGGCATGTTTATCAAGATTTTTAGGTAAGAGACTAAAACCTCAAGGTTGGTACTGCACTATGATTTGGTCAGCTTATCTTGGGCTTCCTCTATCGCTTGAAAAAGTAGGAGAGGTTTTGAAACTAGACAAGCAAAAGATGAGTGAAGGAAAGGCTCTTATAAGATATTTTTCTATTCCTTGTAAACCAACTAAAACCAATGGTATGAGGACAAGAAATCTACCACATCACGACTTAGAAAAGTGGTCTACCTTTAAGGAATATAACCATAGAGATGTGGAAACAGAAATGGAGATTAAGAAAAAATTATCAGCCTTTCCTATGCCTCAATCAGAATGGGAAAACTACTGGATAGACCAGAATATCAACGATAGAGGAATTTTAATTGATGAAATTTTAGTTGATTCGGCTATTAAATTTGATGAAATTTTACGAGAAGAAAATATGGATAGAGCCATAGAATTAACTGGTCTTGAAAATCCAAATTCTCCCTTACAGCTAAAAGAATGGCTAAATAAAAAAGGCTTAGAGATAGATTCCTTAGCTAAAAAAGATGTAGAGTCTGCTCTTAAAAATGCTGAAGGAGATATTAAAGAAGTATTGGAACTTAGACAAGAATTGTCTAAGTCTTCAGTTAGAAAATATGATGCTATGAAAAATGTAAGAGGAAAAGATAACCGAGCAAGAGGTCTGATCCAATTTTATGGTGCAAATAGAACTGGAAGATATTCTGGAAGGCTTATTCAAGTTCAAAACTTAAGAAGAAACAATCTAAAAGACTTAGAACTAGCTAGGAGTCTTGTAAAAAATAGAGATTACGAAACTATGGATATTCTCTATGAATCTCAGTCCGATATTTTATCTCAACTAATAAGGACAGCCTTTATACCAAAAGAAGGCACCAGGTTTATTATTTCAGACTTTTCAGCGATAGAGGCCCGAGTACTTGCATGGCTTGCAGGAGAACAATGGGTACTAGATGCATTTGAAAATGGAGAAGATATCTATTGCAGAACAGCATCGAGGATGTTTGGAGTGCCAGTTGAAAAGCATGGAGTAAATGGTCATCTCAGACAAAAAGGAAAGATAGCGACTTTAGCTTGTGGCTATCAAGGAGCCTTAGGCGCTCTTAAAGCAATGGGTGGTATTGAGATGGGTTTATCTGAAGATGAACTTCAATCAATAGTCGATTCCTGGCGAGAGGCTAATTCAAATATAGTAAGTCTTTGGTGGGACATAGATGCAGTGATAAAAAGAGTTGTAAAGACTAGAGCTAAAGAAGAATATAGGAGCCTAGTTATTAGCTATGAAAAAGGCATCCTATTTATAGAACTACCCTCAAAAAGACGACTTGCTTATCCAAAGGCAAAAATCGGGATGAATCGATTTGGTGGAGAATCAATTGTCTATGAAGGAATTGTAGTAGGAAATAAATGGGACAAGATAGAATCCTACGGCGGTAAATTTGTAGAAAACATAGTTCAAGCAATAGCCAGAGATATTTTAGCTGAGGCTATGATGAGACTTGAAAAAAAAGGATTTAATATCGTCATGCATATCCATGACGAAGTTGTAATAGAAAGTGATTCATCTAGTATCGAGGAAGTAAATGAAATCATGTCCATAGTTCCTAGCTGGACACCTGGACTTATTCTCGATGCAGATGGGTTTGAAAGTGAATTTTATAAGAAAGATTAATGGAGGTAGCTTAATGAAAAAAACTAAATACTATCCCTTGGTATATATCTGCAGTCCATTTTCTGGAGATGTTGAAAATAATGTCAACAAGGCACAGAAGTACTCTCGATATGCTTTGGATAAAGGAAATATTCCCATAGCACCACATCTTTTGTTTCCTCAGTTTATGAGTGACGAAAGTGAGAGAAGGCTTGCTATGCATTTTAATTATGTCCTCTTAGGAAAATGTGAAGAAGTGTGGGTCTTTGGTGACAACATAAGTCCTGGAATGGCAGAAGAAATAAAGATTGCTGAGAATAGAAATATGAAAATCAAATATATTGGGGAGGTAGCATAATTGAAAATATACACTTCAAACGTAGTAGGGGTTGAATCAAACTGCATTTACCTAAATGAAATTGATGCAGTAGATGTTAGGTCTTTTGAGAAAGCTGCAAGTTTTGACCATGTAATGGCTAAGTATAAAAATTCCTACAGGTCTAATGATAATTTTATAGAGTCAGAATGTGTTCCCATGGATATAGACAACGACCATTCAGAAAATCCAGATGATTGGATTTCAGCTAATGATTTAAAGAGAATATTTGATGGAGTTAAATTTGCCATAGTTTACAGCAGAAACCATAGGAGAGAAAAGAATGGAAAAGCTGCAAGACCAAGAATGCACATATATTTTCCAATACCTAAGGTCACAAATTTAGCTGAATATGTAGGAATCAAAGAAAAATTATCAGAGACTTATACTTTTTTTGATGGTAATGCCTTAGATGGGGCGAGATTTTTCTTTGGAGTTAAGAATCCTGCTGTTGAAATAGTTAGGGGAAGGAAATATGTAACAGAAATTCTAAAAGATGACTTTGAGGATTTTGATAACTCTCAAGACTTAATTCAGCAAGGTTCTAGAAACTCAACTATGAACCATTTTGCTGGTAGGGTTCTAGTTCGATATGGAAATACAGGTGAGGCAAGAGAATTATTCGATAAAAAAGCATCACTTTGTTCTCCACCACTTCCAGATGATGAGCTAGAACAAATATGGAGGTCTGCTTGTAAATTCTATAAAAAAATAGCTGCAAGTGAAGATTATGTTCCACCTAAAGAATACACTGAAGGCATAAATTTAAGGCCTTCTGAATTTTCAGATATAGGTCAAGCAGAAGTTTTTGTAAGAGAATATAAAGACAGAATTCGTTTTTCACCTTCTACAGGTTTTCTTGTTTACAACAATTCCTATTGGGAGGAATCTGAACTAAAAGCACAAGGATGTTCTCAAGATTTAGTGTTAAAACAGATAGAAGAAATAGACAATGAACTTTTGAAGATGGATGAAGACATTAAGAAATCTGGAGTTAGAGATATTATGGCCTCAATGAGTGAGAAAAAGGCAATGGAGGTTTTTGATAAAAGTCAAAAATCTATATACTATAAACTTATCTCTTTAGAGGCTTATAAGAAATATGCTGTAAAACGAGGTGACACTAGAGCCATTCATGCAACTTTAAAGGAATCGAAACCAATGTTAGAAATAGACCAAAGAGAACTTGATACGGATGAGTTCTTGTTAAATACTCCTTCTTTTACAGTTAATTTGAAAACTGGAGAATGCAGAGAGCATAAGGCAGATGACTATATAACCAAAGAAACATCTGTAGATCCAAGTGATGAAAATATGGATATATGGCTTGATGCCTTGGATACTTTTTTTGTAAAAGATAGTGAACTTATAGAATATGTGCAGAAAGTAGCAGGGATATCTCTAATAGGAAAGGTATATATTGAGGCTCTCATTATAGCTTATGGCGATGGAAGAAATGGCAAATCCACTTTTTGGAATACCATCTCAAGAGTTCTAAATTTATATAGTGGGTCAATCTCGGCAGATATTCTTACAGTTAATTCTAAGAGAAATGCCAAGCCAGAACTTGCTGAAACAAGAGGTAAAAGGCTTTTAATTGCAGCT
>NZ_JAGYZD010000137.1 GCF_018371055.1 Finegoldia magna
AAGAGCTTTGACTATTTTGACAATTTCTGACTCATTCCATTCAGATAAGCAAACTACTCCTGAAGAAAGACAAACATCATTTACAAAAATGATGGAAATAGCATTGGAATTAGGTGAATAATATGGAATTAAATAAATATATCGACCATACTTTATTAAAAGCAGATGCAACATCGGCTGACATCAAAAAAATCTGCGATGAGGCAGTTAAATACGATTTTAAAAGCGTGTGCGTAAATTCTTGTTACACATCTTTGGTTAAAAAGTCTTTGGAAAATTCAAGTGTTTTGGTGTGCACTGTTGTGGGATTTCCACTTGGTGCTATGAGTATCAAATCAAAAGCTTTTGAAGCAAAGACAGCAATCGAAGATGGTGCAGATGAAATCGACATGGTTATCAATATCGGCAAATTAAAAGAAAAAGATTATGATTATGTCGAAAAGGACATCCAAGCTGTAAGAGATGCTACAAAAGGAAAAGTTTTGAAAGTAATCATCGAAACTTGTTTATTAACTGATGAAGAAAAGAAAAAAGCTTGTGAAATCTCCGTGAAGTGCGGCGCTGATTTCGTGAAGACTTCTACAGGTTTTTCAACAGGAGGAGCAAAAGTAGAAGATGTCAAATTGATGAAAGATACTGTAGGTAACAAAGCTATGGTAAAAGCAAGTGGTGGAATTCATTCTAGAGAAGAAGCTTTATCTATGATAGAAAATGGAGCAGATAGAATCGGAGCATCAAGCGGTATTAAAATAGTAGAAGGATAATTGTAAAAGATGCTAAATATTTAGCATCTTTTCGTTCATTTAAGGAGTTATATGTATTATAGAGATCAACATTGTCATACGGAATTTTCATTTGATAGTAAAGAAAAATTTGAGAATTATTTGAAACTTGTCAAAGGTGACATTATCACCACCGAACACTTGGATTATGGATTTACATATAATGATGGTAGAGTTGAGGATGTGGACATTGATTACGACAAATACGTAAAAGTGATTGAAGAACACAACCAAAAGAGTTCACAAAAAATCTTAAAAGGAATAGAAATTGGATACACAACCGAAAACTTAGAGAAAATCAAAAACACTGTGAACAGCAGAGATTATGACATTCAACTTCTATCAATTCATCAATATGGAGGCAAAGATTTTATGAATCCAAAGCCAGAAGATTATTCTCAAAGAGAGTTTCTTACAAATTATTTTGAAAAAATGCTGGAAGCTGTGAATAATTTCAAAGATTTTGATGTGTTAACACACATTGATTACGCATTGAGACTTAATAAATTGGAATCTAAAAATATGGACATTGTAGATGAATATTTGACAAAAGTTCTTGCAGAAATCATTAATGATGAAAAAGCCTTGGAGCTTAACACTAGAAGCGTGTACCAATACGACAACTTAGAATATTACACATTTGCGCTCAAAAAATATGTGAAAATGAAGGGCAAATTATTCTCAGTTGGTAGCGATGCGCACTATGAAAATTATTACAGATATCACTTTGATGATGCTTTCAAATTATTAAAAAGCGTGGATGCAAAGTATTTGGCGATGTTTGAAAATAGAAAAATGACTACAATAAAAATGGAGGATATGTAATGAAAGTTTTGATTACTAATAGAATCCCTGAAGAAATTATTAAAAAATACGAAGAGAATTTTGAAGTAGATTATCACGATAGTTTGGACTTTTTGTCAAAAGAAGAATTGAAAACCAGAATAAAAGATGCAGAAGCTTTAGTGTGTCCTTTGAGTGAAAAAATCGATTCAGAAATTATCGATGCAGCTAAAAATTTGAAAATAATTGCAAATTACGGCGCTGGTTTTGATAATGTGGACATTAATTACGCAAAAGAAAAAGGAATAATTGTCACAAACGCACCTGCATCTGCATCGACAAAATCAACTGCAGAATTGACTTTTGGTTTGATGATAGATCTACTCAGAAATATTACAAAAATGAATTCTGATTGTTATGATGATTCATTTGAAGGCTGGAAGCCTGTGTATGGTTTGGGAGAAACATTGGAAGGTAAAACTTTGGGAATAATCGGACTTGGAAGAATTGGAACTGAAGTTATGAGAAAAGCCAAAGCGTTTGACATGGATGTGATATTCTACAATCGTAGCAAAAAGGAAGTTGATGGGGCAAAGCAAGTAGATTTAGATTATTTACTTGAAAACAGTGACGTAATAACTTTACACACAGCTTATAGCGAAAAACTACATCACTTAATAGATGCAAAAGCATTCTCAAAAATGAAAAAATCAGCATATCTTATCAACGCATCGCGTGGCAAAGTTATTAGCGAACAAGATTTGATAAATGCATTAAATAATGGAGAAATTGCTGGTTGTGCATTGGATGTGTACGAATTTGAGCCCAAAATTTCAGAAGATTTGAGAAATGCCAAGAATATTTTATTGGCGCCTCATTTGGGAAATGCAACTAAACTTGCGAGAGTTCAAATGGGAGAATTTACTTTTGATAATATTATGCAATTTAAAAAAGGAGAAATCCCTAAAAATAAAGTAAATTAGTTTATTATCGCGTTTAATTATGGTATACTAATTTAGTAAAAAAATGAAAAGGGGAATTTATGACTGATGATATAAAAGCATTGTTCCAATCAAAAGGGTTTTTTGTGTTTTTATCATTGATGTTTAAATTGTTTTTGGATTTGAGCTATTCTTATGCGATAAGTCCATTGTTTTCGTACATGGGGCTTGTGAACAATTTAAATATTTACAAATTGATAGAATCATACGCTTTGGTTGTGATAATGTGTTATACGATAAGGCATAAAGTAGAGAGAGTCAGTGATTTTTATCTGATGCTATTTTATGTTTTGATAATCATACCATGTTTAAATATATATCCTTATAAGGATTTCTCCAGATTATATATGTACATGTTGATAGCATCGTTTTATACAATTCAAATTTTCGCTAATTCACCGAAATTGAGATTATCTTTCTCGGATAAAAAAATCAACGAAAATTTCATAGTCTATGCTTTTGCACTGGTGGGAATATTGATGTTTGCCTGGATAATAATGCGAGGCGGACTAAAATATTTGAATTTCGATTTTAGAAAAGTATACGACACTAGAAGGGAAATCGCGGAAGTAATCTTCCCAGGACCATTTGCATATTTTATGAACTGGTATGGTAAAATTATCAACCCAACTTTGTTGGTGTTCTGCCTTTGGGATAGAAAAAAATTAGGAACTGTAATCACATTGATTTGCCAAGTATTTTTCTTTGGATTTACTTCACATAAGTCAATGCTATTTTATCCGGTTTTGGTAATTTTTATAGCTATCGTAAAGGGAAACAAATACACTGGAAATTTAATGACTATGGGACTAGCGGGGCTTACATTTTTGTGTTTAGCTTTTTATTTGATAACTGATAATTGGCAACCGATAAGTGTAATTGTAAGACGTGTTTTCATGGTAACTGCAGATAATCATTTCAGATATTATGATGCATTCAAAAACATTGATTTCGTGTATTTGACAGACAAATCTTGGGTATTTGGAGGAAGATTGTATCCATATAATTATCCAATCCAAGCATTGATTTCGATGATTTATTACGGTCATCCAAATACTTGGGTAAATACTGGATTCATTGCAAATGGATACGCTAACTTTGGTTTTTACGGAATGTTAACTTATTCTGCGATAACTGGTTGGTTAATTGGAATTATGGATGAAATCTCATACAAAAAAATGCCTTTGTGGGTAGCAATAGCAATAACTATTGTTCCTGTGTTCAATCTTATTAGTGTAGATTTACTTACAGGACTTCTATATCACGGATTGATTATGAGCATAATTTTAATGTGGTTATTGAGTAAAAGAGATAAAAAAGTTAAGGAGATATAAACTTGGAAGAATTAAATTTAAAAGAAGCGTGGCAAGCAATACTTAGAAAATTGCCACACATTATAATAATAATGCTTGTGTGTGCGTTATTGACAAATGTTTTTAATAATGTTTTGGGAAAGGACTCTTACTCATCAAAAGTTTCAATAATGGTGGGAAGTCCAGAAGATTTTGAAAAAGAAGGAGCAGTTGTTTCCAAAGTAGACGCAATGATCAATACACAATTGGTTTCAAATGTTGAACAGTTGATTAAATCAAATTCAGTTTTGGATACAGTAGCAGAAAAAGTAGGAAATGGTGTTAGCTCTTCTGATTTAAGAAAAGATTTGAAAGTAAAAAGCGTTCCATCTACATCAATTATTGAAATGGAATATTCAAGTGAAAGCGCTCAACAAACTAACAAAGTATTGGAAGAATCATTAAAAGCTATTACAGATTTGACTAAAAAGACAATGAAAAAAGATAATATTCAAGTCGTTGATGCACCAAATGCTAAGAAAAAAATCAAACAACTTATCAATAAAATAGACACAGCAATAGGATTGTTCTTGGGAATGTTAATAGGTCTAGCATATGCATTCGCTTCATATTACAAAGATCCTAATATTTTCAGCAAAGAACAATTGCAAAACAAATTGGGACTTGAAACAGTTAGCGTACTTTCAAATGATTATGACGAAAATTCAAATAGCGCATTGAGCTTATTGAACAGAAGAATAGATAGTTTTGACAATGTTGGTGTGTTTAGTTTTGATCAAAACACAGCAAATTTAGCCAAAGCATACAATTCAAATTTCGAAAAGAAAATTACAGCTATA
>NZ_JAGYZD010000138.1 GCF_018371055.1 Finegoldia magna
TGAATAATAGACCTAGAAAATGTATACAATATAAAACACCTAAAGAAGAACTTTTTGGTTTCTTACCATAGGTGTTGCATTTGATTTGACAATTCGTCTGCAAATAAAATTTTCTAGAGGATTCTAATGTAAGTTAACAAAGTCTCATTATAATATTTTTAATCTTTTTAGGTTAATAAATCCTCAACGGAATAAAAATTCATATTGTTAAAAATAAACGCTATAATTTCATGAAAACATTGACACATTTTAACTAAATAAATCTAATTAATGAAGTAAATTGATTTTTTTAATTTGTTTTTTTATTTTACAGCGGCGAATTTGGTTAAAAATATTTATCAATTATTTTTTTATTTACTAATTATTAATAAATTAAACAATTATTTAATATCCTTAATTAAATTTCTGAGTTTTAAAAATTTTCCTAGATATATGATTAATCTAGATTTTGATAATTATTGAATAGAAAAGCATAACAATACATAGTTTATCATAATAAAAATAAAAGATTATATGTTATCATGATTACACTCTTTAGCATAAATTGACGATAAAATAAGAAAAATTAATGAAACATTTACCTATTTCATTTCCTATAAATAATGTTGCAGTTTTTGTTCATTATGATAAAATAACCATACAAGGAATTAATTTTTTATTTAATGTAAGAAAACTTTTGAACAAATAATTCATTTTGTAAATTAGTTTACAAGCCAATTCCTGGGCTATCCATTATTTAAAAAATAAAATTCTGAGTTCACAATTGTTGTGGTTTGATTTTTTGAAGTTAAATTAGAACGAAAATATTACAAAAATGTAATAATTTATAGTGGAAAATTTTAATTTTATTTCAAAACTAACCAACAACAGAGAAAATATTATAAGAAAGGAAAACGTAATGAATAACAAAAGAATATTTGAAAAAATCATTACCGAAAAAAGAGCAAAAAGCTCTAATGAAAGACCAAAATACGGTCTTAGAAAGCTAACCGTAGGTGTAGTTTCATGTCTTTTAGGTTACATGATGTTCTTCACCCCAAACGTTGTTGCAGCTGGAAAAGTTGACCAACCACAAGCTGTTGAATCAACAGAAGTTGCAAAAACTGAAAACGTTGAAGAAAAATCAGAACAACCTAAAGAAAAAGCTGCTGAAACAACAGAAACTGAACAACCAGTTTCTCATGTACAAGGTGATTTTTCAAAAGAAACTAAAACAAACGCACAAGACAGAACTGTTAGAACAACTGCTGAAAAAACATCTGAAACAGCAACTGAAGGAAAAACAGAACAAGCAAAACAAGCAGATAGTTATGTACCTGAATTAGAAGCTATTAAAGTAGTAAAAGGTAACAATGTAGAAAACTACAGAAAAGCTTTTAAAAACCTTCCAGAAGATGCAACTATCAAAGTAATTAACGAAGCAGACACTAATGAAGCCGGAGATAAGAAAGCTACAGTAGAAATTACTTTTGCTGACCAATCAACAAAGAGAGAAATCATCACAGTAAAAGTATATGAAACACAAGAAGACCTTGAAAATAGTGGATTTGGAGAACTAGAATTTAGTGAACCAGGCGCTAAAATGAACAGAGTTGGGGCTAGTAAAGCAGAAGAAAAACTTCCTAAAAATATAACAGATAAAACAAACTGGGAAGAAAAAGAAAAAAAAGGTGACGACCATTGGGAACTTGGTAAATCGGATGAATTAAAAGACCAAAGAATAGTAAGGGTTACAACATCAGATCCTATCGAAATCAATGATATCAACTATCAAGGTTACTTCACTGATGCTAATGGTAGAACTAACCTTAGATTAGTTTATATGGAAAAATCTGCTGCTGTTTCAGCAGTTTGGAAGAAGGCTGCCTTTAACTTTGGAGACCTATATGACAAGATAGATTTTGAAGAATCATACGGTGTCGATGAAAAAGGAAATAGATTTAAATTTTCAGACACTAATAATGATAAAATCAAAACATTAGATGTTGCAGGCATGATTTCCACAAGAACTCAAAATATAAATAACTTACCTATTAACATAGTCCTAAAGAATGGAGAAACAATAGATAGCCTTGGAAAGGTTAACTATCAAGTTCAAATGAGGTTAGTTGATGGTAAGGGAGAAAGAATCTATGCTTTCGCTCCTAAAAAAGCTGCCTTAGACTACACAACATACACAAGATCAACATCTATAAGCTTAGGTAATAATATCCAATCTGAGTTTTTAAGAGGACCAGAAAGTCAAGATAGAAAGCTTGCAATGCAAAGATCATACTTATCTGAGTTTATTGCAAATCCTGACCAATATGATGATACAAGTAATCTTGGAATCTTGAGAACACAATATCAAGCAGAAAGAAACGACATTAATCCGGGTAATACTCATGATGGTAAGCCAACTGGTTTTGTTCAAATGTTCGATGCTAACTTGGTTAAATATCTAAAAGCAGATAAAGAAGGATTTATAGCCTATACCCAATTATTAAATGCCGATAGAACACCTGCCAAGGGTGCAAGAGTAGGTATTAAAAAGAAAAATATTAACTATACAGCAGATGGAAAGCTAGCTTATTTTGTAATAGGTGAATCTAACTTTGAAAAAAATGGAGTAAGTGTTATCCATGTGGATAAATTGAGCGGAAGAATCAACCAAAGTGGTTTCTATTTCGCAGGTATAGATTATGTTGTAGATAAAAGCGAATTTGCTGAAGAATTCCATACTACAGGTCAAAATAAAGTAAACTTTAATACAATGGCTGGTTGGATAGAGCCAAATACAAATGGTTGGACTGTTTTTGAAGAAGAATATGACCATGAATTTGTAGTTCCTGAAGGAGATAGCTTTACTATAGATTTAGGTAAAGAGCCTCTAGGTAAACAAATTATGGTTCAAGTAGGCGATGAGAAATACTCTTTTGTCAGAACTGAACAAGGTTATTATACAGATTTTAAAACTGGTAGGAAAGGATTTGACAAGATTGAAAAAATTACAGAAGGTATTTATAAATTAACTCTTCGTGAAGGCGCTACAATCAAAGCTGGAGATAAGGTTAGAATTCTACTTCCAGATTCAGCTGATCATGATGCAAATTCTATTAATTTTGTAGAGATAACTAATGGATCTAAGGAAAATAAAGGCGCCGCAACACTTAAGTACAATAAAGATAGAAATATTGATTTGCATATATTCTCAGAAGGTCAAGGTCTTGGTAAACCGGATGGAACTTATAAATTGATATATACACCAAAGGGGTCTACTGAACAAGTTACTATTAATATTACAAAAAATAAGCCAAAAACATATTGGCAACATGATGATAAAAACGGCGTTTTAAAAGGCACTCTTGTAGCTACCACAAAAACGGATGGTAATTATGTAATTGACATGAGTAAAATAGAAACAGGTTCTTCTATTATAATTGAAGCATATGATCCAAGTGGAAATAAGGTAGAAAATTTAACTTCAAAAATTGAATTTAATCCTATAGATAAATCTGAGAAAAAATACGAAAAAATGGCATGGGTTGACCATACAGATGATATTGCTAATATAGGTATAGGTAAATCTCTATATACTCCATATCATAACGTATTTACAAATGACTACACAGGTGACCAATATAAAGACTTCTATGAAAATCCAAGACAAAATCCAACAAATGCAGATGACTTCATGAAAAACACATCAGAACTTCTTGGATTTACCAAATATGATGGTGGAAAAATCAGAATGAGATATATAGATCCAAATGGAGTAATCTATATATCAAAAATTGATGCTGATGCAAATGAATATGATGATAAAGGTAATACAACAAAAGATTATACTAAGACAATAACTGTAAATGGAAAAGAATATGTAGCTTCTCCATATAGATTAAATCTAAAGGATTTCTATGAATTAAAAGAAGATAGAAATGCTGGCGTTCTTAATCCAGATGGATCTTTGACTTTAGTTAAAGACATGAGATTAATAATTAACGCATCAGATGGATCATCACTTCCATCAGATTGGCTAGAAGTTAGGGTTAAAACAAGAGTATTATTTGATGCAACAGATGGTGCTTTCGACGATGGAACAAAACAATCTGTAAAAGTAGTTCCAGACAATTTAAAATTCTTTGGCGATGAAGGATACGCACCAAATGGATTTGAAGGTGCAACTGTTAAAGCAAACACAGGTGATGAATTTGTTAAAGCTCCAACAGCAGAAGGAAAAACATTCCTAGGTTGGGTAACTGAAGCAGGTAAAGATGAACTTGGAGCAACAACTGTTAAATCAGCAGATTTCAACAAAGTTGATGCTTCAATGAAATTCACTGCAGAAACTCCAATAACTACACACCAAGTAGTTTACGCAATTTATACTGATGAAAAACTAGTAACATTCGAGGCTAATGGTGGTAAGTTTGATGATAATTCAACTACAAAGACAGATGATATAAAAGATGGAGTAAACAAACCAGCTGATCCAAAATTAGAAGGAAAAGAATTTGTAGGTTGGGCAAAGACAGCTGATGCTAAAGAAGCAGATGTTATCGATGTAACAAAACTAACTGAACCAACAACAGTATATGCTGTTTGGAAAGATGCTTCAAAACAAACAGACTCTATCGACCCAACAGTACCAGCTAAGACACCAGTTGCAGATAAATCTAACTTAACACAAACTGAAAAAGATGCAGTTAAGAAAGCTATTGAAGATGCAAACAAAGAT
>NZ_JAGYZD010000139.1 GCF_018371055.1 Finegoldia magna
AAAAGAATACAAAGAAAAAGGAATTGATGAATTATCCAACAAGACAAAAGATTTGAACAAATTCAAAGACATCATCGATGCTATGAGTGATTTGGCAGTAAAAGATTCTTCATTCACAGGAACAGACAATAATTTTGAAACAAAATCAAGAATTGTCGAAAAAATAAAATAGTAATCTTTACAAAAACACTCTATTCTGATACAATCTAATGTATCGATGAAGAGAATACTAGTTCTATACGATTTTTCAGAGAGAAAGTGTAAGGTGGAAACTTTCATTTACGATAGAATGAACCTAACTCGGAGATTATGTCAAAATCATAGGGTTGTCACCTTATAACTAACAAACTAGAAGTGGTATAGCGATCCTTCGTCTTCGTGACGGAGGATCTTTTTTTAGATACATATACATACACAAAGAAAGGAACATGTAAATTATGAGAATGAATAAATTTTATATGCCAACTTTAAGAGAGGATCCACAAGATGCAGAAATAGCAAGCCACAAGCTTCTATTAAGAGCTGGCATGATTAGAAAAACAGCAGCAGGATTGTACAGTTATTTGCCATTGGGTTATCGAATTGTAAGAAAGGTAGAAAACATCGTTCGTGAAGAAATGGACAACTACGGTTCACAAGAAATCCACATGCCTATAACTCAACCTCGTGAAATCTGGGAAGAATCTGGAAGATGGAAGACATTTGGACCGGAAATGTTCAAGCTCAAAGACAGAAATAATCGTGAATTCTGCCTTGGACCAACAGCCGAAGAATATTTTACAGATTTAGTAAAAGGTGAAATCAAAAGCTACAAGCAACTTCCGCTTAATATTTATCAAATCCAAACAAAATACCGTGATGAAAAAAGACCAAGATTTGGAATCAACCGTTCCAGAGAATTTTTGATGGAAGACTCTTACACATTTGATGTAGATGAAGAAGCGATGCGTGAAGCTTACATGAATATGTGGAGAGCGTATGAAGTTGTATTCAATAGACTTGGTTTGGAATACAAAATCGTAGCAGGAGACAGCGGTGCCATGGGTGGTAACAGTTCGCACGAATTTATCGCACTTAGTGATGTAGGTGAAGGTGTGATTTGCTACAGCGATGACAGTGATTTCGCAGCGACTGACGAAAAAGCTTATGTATATTACAAAGTTGAAGATGAAAATGTAGAAAAACTTCCATCAGAAAAAGTACTCACACCAAACTGTAAAACAATAGAAGAAGTAAGTGATTTCTTGAATGTTGATGCAGCACATTGTTTGAAAGCAGTCGATTTAATGGTTGAAGGAAAACCTGTAATTGTGTTCATTCCAGGAGATCGTGAACTTAACATGGCAAAACTTGTAAGTTATTTGAAATGTCCAGAACACGAAATTGAAATGATGGAAGAAAAAGACATCCTAGCATTGAACAGCTCACCAGGATTTACTGGACCAATCGGACTAGATTCAAGAATCATCATTGACTCAAGAGTTACACAAATGAAAAACTTCGTCGTTGGAGCGAATGAAGAAAACTACCACATCAAAAATGTAAACTATGGAGATGATTTCGAAGGAGAAATCGTAGAAGATTTATTGATGGTACAAGAAGGGGATATCGATCCTGAAACAAAATCTCCATTGAAATTCAAAAGAGGAATCGAAGTTGGAAATATCTTCCAATTGGGACAAAAATATTCCAAGAGCATGAATGCTACATTCCTTGATGAAAATGGAAAAGAACAATTCTTCTGGATGGGCTCATACGGAATTGGTGTTACAAGAAGTGTCAGCGCAATTGTAGAACAAAACCATGACGACAAGGGAATGATTTGGCCATTAGTTGTAGCGCCATACCACGTAATCATCACAGTTGTTAACACAAAAAATGAAGAACAAAATACACTTGCAGAAAAACTTTACGAAAAATTACTTCTTCAAGGGGTAGAAGTTCTACTTGATGACAGAAAAGAAAGAGTAGGAGTAAAATTCAACGACCGTGACCTAATAGGAATTCCGCTAAGAATAACTGTAGGAAAGAAAGCATCTGAGGACATAGTAGAATTTTCTGAAAGAAGAACGCTTGAAAATGTAGAAATGTCATCAACAGAAGCTTACGAAAAAGTAATGGAAATCATCAATGCTAACTTAAAATCAGTTGGTGGATTGTACAGATAATTTATAATGAGAACTACGGGCGATAAGGCTCGTAGTTTTTTGCTTTGAAAAATGTAAAGTTTACTTGACAAAAAATATTGTGGTAATGAAAAATTTTCTATAAAGCTCGACGATGTGAAAGTAGTATAATCTCATATTTGTTAAAATGATAGTTGTTTTATTGTTTTACAACGAGGGTATATCTAATCGAAAGGAGTTTTTATTATGAGTATGGGATATGGTGCATCTTGTCGATTGATATCGAAGGATGGGGAATGGTTTGCTTACGAATACACTTCATATAATATGGATTTAGAAAGTTATAAAGAAGCTAGAAAAAATTACGATGGAATTATACTGATTAATAAAGATTTTTTTCCTCAACCAACTATTATTAAGAAAAGAAAGAGAAAACCTAGTGGTAAAAAAGAATGGATAGAAAAAAAGAAGTATCCAGAGGTTAATTGTTGGGAGTTTTATAAAATGGGGAAAATAATAATTGAAAATTCAAGTTATTGCTGGAATTTGACAGAATCTGGAGTGGATGCCTTTGCTTTTAGACTACTATTTTCTTTAAGTATCGAGTATCAGACTTCTGGGAAAATTCCAAAAAAATTTGGAATATTTTCGTAGTATCAAAAATATTGTATGCATATTTTTTATATTTATAGGGTTGGTACTGTTTGTTTTTAAATTTTAGAATGTAAAAATACATACATAACTAACAAGAATAATCTCGCCATGTTGGATTTATCTACGCTAAATCGATAAAAATGGCGAGAAAAAGTGAGTTCAAAAATGGCCGCCTAATGGGGATACAATATAAATATATCAAAGCGTGATATTCGCACAATCAAAAAAAGCTGTGAGTTTTCTCACAGCTTTTGTTGTTGTTAGCAGCAGCAAGATCCGCCGTCGCAGCCACAGTCGTCTGCAGCAGGTGCGCCTGCATCGCCGCAACCGTCGAACAAGCCAAAGTGTTTGCTTCTGTCTCCGACTACGTCAAAGTATTTTCCGAATCTTGTATCTTGTACCATTGCGCAGCTGTTTCCGCACACTGCCATTGGTAGATCTACGAAAAATCTGTGGTGGTCATCTAGGTCGAAGTAGTGTTCGCTACCTAAAATTCCTCCACGATAAGTTACGAATTGTCCATATTGTTCGCATCTATCTTCAATAATTCCAGGTAATTTCACAGCTCTTACAGTTCTTGATGTGAAATTCACATTGCCAACTAATTCTTCGATTTTTCTGTTTTCGATTGGCGCCTTAGTGATTTTAGTATATCTGAAATCTTCCCAGCCGATTTTATGCAATAATCTTCTGAAATCTTCTACATACATTGCTCCCGCTAAACATTCACCACGTAATACAGGGTTTTGGTAAATTTCATCAGAAACCCTTCTGTCAGCGAAAATATCTGAGAAGTACAATTCTCCACCTTTTTTCAAAACTCTCCACACTTCTTTGAACACTTCTTCTTTGAATGGAGAAAGGTTGATAACGCAGTTACTGATTACAACATCTACAGATTCATCTTCTATTCCTATAGATTTCAAATCTTCGATGTAACCTTTTTTGAATTCTACGTTTGATTTCTTGTAGCCAAATTTTTCAGCCATTTGGTCTTGATATTTTCTAGCAAAATCCAATTGGTCATCTGTCATGTCGACACCGATTACTTTTCCGTTTTCTCCGACTAACTTGGAAGCGACATACACATCCACGCCTGTTCCACATCCCAAATCCAACACAGTACATCCTTCAAGAGCTGATGGAATTGGAGAGCCACAACCGTAAAATCTCTTCAAAAGTTCAGGATTAACCATTCCTCTTATTTTTTTGATGTGAAGTGGCATACTATCCGAACAACTACAGATTTGAGTTCGCATCTTTCCTTCTTTTTCAGTAGTAATATTGCTGTAATATTCTGAAACTTGTTTTCTAATATCTTCCATAAATACCTCCTAATGTTATTCTAATATTATTATAACATTAACAAAGATTATTTCTAGAGTTTGCATTGGCTCAATTACCCTTGGAAAGAAAATAATATGGTATTATATAAAAAAAGGAAGTGCAATTATGAAAACTGACAAAATGATTTTAAGAAAATTTACAATAAATGACGCTGACAAAATGTATGAAAACTGGGCAAGCGACAGCAGGGTTACGAAGTTTTTGACGTGGAAGCCTCACACATCACTAAAAGAATCAGAAAAAATCATAAAACAATGGATAAATGATGACAAGAATGTGTACTTTGCGATTTGTAACACTAACAATGAAAACATTGGTTGTATATCTGCTAGTTTAATCAAAGAAAATCCAATAACTTACGCTATTGGCTACTGCTTGGCATACGATTATTGGTTGCAGGGAATAATGACCGAGTCTTTAAAAATAATGCTAAAATATTTGTTCGAAGAAAAAAACGCCGTAAGAGTAGAAGCCACACACGACAGGAGAAACTCTGCAAGTGGAAAAGTAATGATGAACGCAAATATGAAATACGAAGGATGTCTTAGAAAATCAGCCACAAACAACCAA
>NZ_JAGYZD010000140.1 GCF_018371055.1 Finegoldia magna
CCTATCTTATTTCCACACATCAATTTGTAAATTTGGTTTGGTTTTTCAAATTTTGAATAATAACCGTCGTTTAAGAATGATAATCCTGCAAACGTAAACAGCCCAAAACAAATCATAATTCCTATAAGTCCATATAGTCTATATGAAGAAAAGAATTGTAAAATTTCTTGGCCCGTTGCAAATCCAGAGCCTATAAGTAATGCAATAAAAGCTCCAGCATAGGTGATTACCTGACCTATGTTATACTTTTTTTTCATAATTTACCTCCTATTGATTTTTCTTCTGATTGACATTATTTAATGTGTATCGTTTTCCAAAAAAATGCAAAGAGTTAAATATTATTAACTTAAAATTTTTACATTAAAACAATAAACAGTAAAAAAACAAGGATCAAATCCTTTTTAGTCATTATAACATATTAATTCTAACTTTGTAAATATTTTCCTACATTTTTTCTAAATTTTTTGTTCAAATAGTCAAAAATCCCGAATTAAAAATCCGGGATTTTCCTCATAGTTCTCTACGATAAATTAGATTTTATTACATTTACAATTCTTTCAAAATCTTTTTCAAAAATACACCTTAAATCCATGAAGAATGTATCATCGTGAACAGTTCCAATAATATGTTCATCAGATAGTCTAAGTCTACGTTCAAATTCTGATACTTTCATTTCTGGTTTAACGGCAATAGAATACGAATTTAGTCTGTCTAATGGGTATGCCCCACCTCCAATTTCACTTTGAGATTCCACAATTTCCATATTCAAGTCCACTTCTTTTTCTATCATAGATTTAAGTTTTTCTGCTTTTCTAAGAATTTCTTCTTTTGGCATGGATATCATCTTCAAAGTCGGGATATTTGCAATTGCCCTTTCATCATCTAAGTAGAATTTGAGAGTTTCCTCTAAAGCTCCTAATGTAAATTTATCAACTCTGAACGCTCTCAATAATTGATTTTTCTTGATTTTAGATATCAATTCTTTCTTTCCAACAATAATTCCTGCTTGAGGTCCACCTAAAATCTTGTCGCCAGAGAATGATACCAAATCAATTCCTTCATTTATACAATCCTTCACAGTTCTTTCATAACTAAGTCCAAACTTTGACAAATCTATCAGTGAACCTGAACCCAAATCTTCTATTAAATGTATGCCTTTCTCGTCACACAAATCTCTCAATTCATCTCCACTTACACTTTCGCTAAATCCTACTACAGAATAATTGGAAGTATGAACTTTCATTATAAGCGCAGTTTCTTCATTAATATTATCTTCATAATCGTATAAGTGTGTTTTGTTAGTTGAACCAACTTCTACTAATTTTGCACCAGATTTTTCCATAATTGAAGATATTCTAAAAGATCCACCGACTTCAACAAGTTCTCCTCTACTTATAATAGCTTGTTTGTTTTGAGCTAAAGTATTTAAGGCAAGAAAAACAGCAGCTGCATTATTATTTACAACTACAGCATCCTCTGCTTTTGTGATTCTTTTTAAAAGTTCTACAGCATGAACATATCTGGAGCCTCTTTTGCCTTCATCTAAGTCGTACTCTAAGTTAGAATAATTCCCTGCAATTTTACACAAATTATCAACAACTTTTTCATTTAATAATGATCTACCAAGATTTGTATGTAAAATAACTCCTGTAGCATTTATTACTGGTTTCAATGATGGAGAAAAATTTTTGTCTATCAGTTCAAATGCCTTATCGATAACATCTTTGTTATAAAAATCAAACTCTTCTTTATTTAATATTCTATTTCTAAAAAATTCTATGGATTCTCTCACAGAATCTTTAATTAAACTTTCAGGATATTCTTCATAAGCTTTTAAAATTTCTTCCGATTCTAAAATTTCTGAAACTTGAGGAAGTTTCTTGAACATTTCTTGTAAATTAGCTCCCATTTTTTTGTCCTCCATTTTCTTCTATATATTATATACGTATTTGACATTAACTTATGAGTAAATTATAATATAAGAGCAGAGAATTGTCTATCATATAGCGATTGGGAGATTGTAATCGCTTTTTGAATCAGAATAAAATTCGAATTTTTTATTTGCGTTTTAATGTTTTGGTTTTAACAAATTAAATTTCATTCAATAAAGTAATTTGTGATTTTTTATGAGCGGTTATTATGATTTTCTATATATGATTACATTTGGGTGATTTTGTTATATAATAATATTGAGCTAGAAAATAGCTTATAACGAATCAAAAGACAGGTAGGGTAAAAGATGTTATTAATCACAAACAATGAATTTTTTAAAGATGCTATCAAAAGGAATGATGTAACAGTTGAATACATTGAAATCGACTACATCGGAATTTTGAAAAAAGCTCGCGATTTAATTCATCAAAATTATCGCCTAGTCACTCACCCGCTTTATGGATCAGTAAAACCAAACGAAACTGTTTTTAGATCTGTTATTTTGGAAAAGAGTGACAAATTTGATACCGATTCCTTGATGATGATTGAAGAATCTATCAATACTGCAACTAAGTTTATGAATATTTCTAAACCAAAGCGTTGGCCAGCTGAAATCTTAGATGATTTCAGAGTTGTCGATTTCGACATAATTAGTCAAACTTTGGATAGAATATTAATATAAAAATTTTAGGAGGCATTTGAAATGTTAGAATTAGACAAGAAAACTTTTGAACCAGAAGTATTAGAAGCTGAAGGATTAGTATTCGTAGACTTCTGGAGTGACGGATGTGAACCATGTAAGGCACTTATGCCAGGCGTTCATGAATTAGCTGAAAAATACGGTGACAAAATTAAATTCTGTTCACTAAACATTACTTCAGCTAGAAGAGTTGCTATCAAACAACAAGTATTAGGATTACCAACTATGTTAATGTACAAAGACGGTCAAAAAATTGATGAAATCAATAAAGATGACGCTAATTTGGAAAACATAGAAGCAATGATCCAAAAACACTACAACTAATCTAAAGCTAGATTAAAGTAGAAGTAAATTAGTTAAAAACTCATTAGGGGTCACTCCCCTATTGAGTTTAAATAAAAAATTATTATAGGAGGTTAAGATATGCGTCTTGAATTAGGTAAGATTTTTATTAAAGACATCATCTTTGATGAAGGTGAGTCAAGAATCGAAGACCACATTTTGTATCTTAATAAGAAAGAATTAGCAGATGTATCAGGTGTAGCTGATGATGAACACTTAGAATCAATTGATTTTGATATCGCTCATCCAGGCGAAAGCACTCGTATAACACCAGTTAAGGATGTTAACGAACCAAGAGTTAAAGTTGAAGGTGGAGAAGTATTCCCAGGAATATTAAACAAAGTTGATCCTGTTGGTTCAGGTAAAACTATCGCTCTTAAAGACATTGCTGTTGTTACAACAGGTAAAATCGTAGGATTCCAAGAAGGTATCATCGATATGTCAGGTTTAGGTGCTGAATATACTCCATTCTCTAAGACAGTTAACTTAGTAGTAACTATCGAACCAGTTGAAGGTGTTAAACAACACAATCACGAAGCTGGCGTTAGAATGGCTGGTTTAAGAATCACTGATTTCATCGGTAGATTAGCAAAAGATTTAGAAGCAGATGAATGGGAAACATTCGAAACTCTTCCAATCTTAGAACAAGTTAAACAATATCCAGAATTACCAAAAGTTGTATATGTTTACATGTTACAAACTCAAGGTTTATTACACGACACTTATGTTTATGGAGTTGACGCTAAGAAAATTATTCCAACTTTCTTATACCCAACTGAAATCATGGACGGAGCAATTTGTTCAGGTAACTGTGTAAGTGCTTGTGACAAAAACCCAACTTACGTTCACTTAAACAATGGTGTAATCAGAGAATTATACAAAGAACACGGTAAATCAATCAACTTCTTAGGAGTTGTAATTACTAACGAAAATGTATACTTGATGGATAAGATCAGACACTCTGACATGACTGCAAAACTTTGTGAATTCTTAGGAGCTGACGCTGCTATCGTATCACAAGAAGGTTTCGGTAACCCAGATACTGACTTAATCATGAACTGTAAGAAGATTGAAGGCAAAGGAATCCAAACTGTTATCATCACTGATGAATATGCAGGACGTGACGGTGCTTCTCAATCATTAGCAGATGCTGACCCAGCTGCAAACGCAGTAGTAACTGGTGGTAATGCTAACCAATTCATCACTTTACCAAAGATGGACAAAGTAATTGGTCATATCCAATTCGTTGACACTATCGCAGGTGGATCTGATGGAGCATTAAAAGATGACGGTACTATCGAAGTGGAAATCCAAGCAATTACTGGTGCTACTAACGAAACTGGATTCAACAGATTAACAGCAAAAACTTATTAATTAATATAAAAAAGATTTATTCAAAACTAAATAAAATATAAACTTAAGAAAGGATAATTATGGGATTTTTAGAAAATAAAAAAGTTATCATAATTGGAGACCGTGATGGAATTCCAGGTCTTGCAATTGAAACATGTGTAAACACAGTTCCTAACACAGAAGTAATTTTCTCATCTACAGAATGTTTCGTCTGAACTAGTGCAGGAGCTATGGACTTAGAAAACCAAAAGAGAGTTAAAGACTTCGCTGAACAATACGGAGCTGAAAACGTAGTGGTTCTTCTAGGTGCCG
>NZ_JAGYZD010000141.1 GCF_018371055.1 Finegoldia magna
AGTTCCTGGTCTTCTAACCGGAGTAGGAGCAATCCCTGTTTTTTTCACAAGAAATGTAAGTCAAGGTAAGTTAGATGTATTTTTAGGGGCAGCTGCAGGCGTCATGCTTTCTGCAACTTGTTTTTCATTAATTTTACCTAGTATCGAAGAAAACGGTGGAGGTTTTAGAGGAGTTTTAATCTCTTCACTTGGAATTTTAGCTGGAGCTGTATTTTTAGATTTGATTGACAAATACTCTCCTCATGAGCATTTATTGGACAAAAGAGTTGAAGGGAATCCTTCAGATTCTTTGAAAAAAATATGGTTGTTTGTAATTGCGATTACAATTCACAATTTCCCAGAAGGTATGGCAACTGGAGTTGGTTTTGGAGGAGATTCAGTAGCAAACGGTCTTCCTATCGCAATAGGAATTGGTCTACAAAATATGCCTGAAGGTTTAGCTGTAGCTTTGTCTTTGGTTAGAGAAAATTACACGGTCAAAAAAGCATTCTTAATCGCATTATTTACAGGATTAGTAGAACCAATTGGAGCGTTTTTAGGTTACGGACTTGTAACTTGGTTCTCGCCTATTTTGGGATTTATTTTGGCTTTTGCAGGAGGGGCGATGCTTTTTGTAATTAGCGACGAAATTATTCCTGAAACTCACAGCAACGGATATGAACGCCAAGCGACTTATGGAATTATAATTGGATTTATTATAATGATGATTTTAGATGTTGCTCTTGGCTAAATAAAAAAGCGGCTACTTGTATTAAAAGTAGTCGCTAATTTTTTGATTATAAAGCTTGAATAGCTGCCATAGTTACATAGTTATATGGTTGATTGTAATGTGGCAAGAAGAATATATCAGTAAGAGCTAGTTTGTCGATTGTAACGTGTTCTTGAATTGCCAAGCTGAACATGTGAATCATCATTGAAATATCATATTCGCTCATTATTTGGCAACCTTTGATTTCGCGTGAATTTTTATCGTAAACAATTCTGATAGTAACTTCTTTGTTGTTTTCTTCCATAAATGGTGGTTTTTGTAAATCTGTGAAATCAGTGTATTCAACTTCCATTCCTAATTTTTCAGCATTTCTAACTGTCAAACCTGTTGATACCATGCACAAATCGTAAATTTTAATTCCGTTTGATCCTTGCACACCGTTTGATTCTAATTTTGTTCCACAAACATTGTGACCAGCAACTATACCACTTCTTACAGCGTTTGTAGCTAATGCAACGTATTCAAATTTTCCTGTTGCGTTGTTGAAAATAACTGTTGAATCTCCAACTGCAAATACATTTTCATCTGAAGTTTGTTGATGTTTGTCAGTGATAATTGCTTTATGATCGTTCAATTTCAAATGATCTTTTGCAAGTGAACTATTTGGTTTGAAACCAATTGACATTACTACCATATCACAATCATATTCACCTTTATCAGTGATAACCTTGCTTACTTTTCCATCAGTTCCTTCTAATTTAACAACTTCTTCATTAAATACTAAATTAACTCCGTGATCTCTTAGGTTATCTTCCATTTTTTTGCAAAATTTATCATCATAATAACCTCTTAGCACTGTATTTCCATGTTCAATCAATGTAGATTCTTTGCCTAATCTCTTGAAAGCTTCCGCAAGTTCAGTACCTATGTAGCCAGCTCCTACTACTACAACTTTTTTGATTTCTTCGTGATTAATCTTGTCTATCACTGATTGTGCGTCTTGGAAAATTTTAACTTTTTGAACATTTTCCAAATCCATTCCTTCGATGTCTGGTAAAACTGGTTGAGATCCTGTAGCCAATACCAACTTGTCGTAAGATTCTTGAATTTCTTTTCCGTCTTTGTCCTTTGCATAGACAATTTTTTTGTCGTAGTCGATGTTTTCTACTTTTGTTTCCATGTGGACTGTAGCACCTTTTTGTTCGAAAACTTCTTTGCTACAATAAAATAATTTTTCTGGGCCTTTGATTTGCTTTCCAATCCACAACGCCATTCCACATCCTAAGAATGAAATATTGGAGTTTTGATCAAAAATTACTAATTCTTCATCTTTGTAATTATCCAATATTGTGTTCGCACAAGCTGTACCTGCATGGTTAGCTCCAATTAAAACTATTTTACTCATTATGTTTCCTCCTTTTTTATTTCCTACTAATATTGTAGGATTAATAAGTAAAAAAATATTTGTTTGATATTTAACAAATCTTTACGCTTATAATTATATCAAATTTATAATTATTTTTCAATAGGCAAACTATTTCTTTTTTTCAAAGTTCATATATAATAGTATTATGGAGGTAGAAAATTGAACAATTTAAAATACTTGAAATTACTTGCAAAAGAATTTCCTACGATTGAACAGGCTGCTAATAAAATAATAAGTTTGACTTCTTTGTCAGTGTTACCAAAAGGAACAGAGTACTTTTTATCTGATTTACACGGACAATACGATAGTTTCAATAGAATTATTAAAAGTGCTTCTGGTAATACCAGAATTAAAATTGACCTTGAATTCAAAGACAAATTATCTGAATCTAGAAAAAATCAGTTAGCCAATTTAATTTACGATCCTAAGACAATAATCAATATAACAAAGGAAAACGATGAATACACAGAAAAATGGATTAGAGACACGATTTTTTATCTGATAAGAATAGCAAAAAGAGTTGCCAGTAAATATTCTAGACAAAAAGTCAGAAATCAAACTCCTTTCTACTACAGAGATTTGATAGATGAAATGCTCAACATTCAATACGAATCTTTGAACAAAAAAGAATATTTCAATCAGCTTTTAGATAGCATCATTAAAATAGAAGTTAGCGAAGATTTTATAATAACTTTGTGTGAATTAATTCAAGATTTGAACATTGACTGGCTTCACATTGTCGGAGATATTTTCGACAGAGGAAAAAGGCCGGACATTATTATGGATACTCTTATTGCTAAAAAAGATGTGGATATTCAGTACGGTAACCACGATGTTACATGGATTGGAGCTTATCTTGGTAGTTATGTGAACGCGTGTAACGTCGTTAGAAATGCAATAAGTTACAATAATTTTCAATCTTTGGAAGATGGTTACGGAATTAATTTGAGATTATTGTCTACATTGGCAGACGAATCATATTATGATGATCCATGCGAAAGATTCAAAGTCAGAATCTTGGACGATAACAAACACTCAGAAACTGATTTGCTTCACGCTGCAAGAATGCACAAAGCAATTTCTATAATTCAATTCAAATTAGAGAACCAACTTTTCAAGAGAAATCCAGAATTTGAACAATTGGACAGATTATATCTTGAAAGAATTGATTTCAAAAATGGAATTTACAAGGATGCAAATGGTAAGCCTCATGCGCTATTGGATATAAAATTCCCTACAATTGATCCTGAAAATCCTCTTGAGTTAACACCAAGTGAACAAGAAGTTGTCGAATGCATTTCAAAATCCTTCAGAACAAGTCACAGATTAAAAGAACACATGGACTTTTTATTCTCATATGGTTCAGTGTACAAAATTGCAAACAGCAATTTGCTTTTCCACGGATGTATTCCTATGAATAAGGACGGTAGTTTTGAAGAATTCACTTATCAATCCAATACCTACAGTGGTAAATCACTTTTGGATTTCTTCGAAGGAATTATTAATTCAGCAAAAAACATGGATGATAATGACCCCGACAGACAAACAGCATTGGACTTTTTCTGGTATATGTGGTGTGGCCCAAAATCTCCTATGTTTGGAAAAAGTAAGATATCAACATTTGAAAACTTCTTCATAACTGACAAAGATGTCAGAAAAGAAGTAAGTAATCCTTATTTTAGTTTAAGCAAGATTGAAAAATATGCAGATAAAATATTTGAAGAATTCAATATGAATCCTGAAACATCTCACATAATTAACGGACACGTCCCAGTTAAAAGCATCAATGGAGAAAAACCAGTATCAGCTAATGGCAAAACTTATGTAATAGATGGTGGAATTTCAGAAGCTTACCAAAAGAAAACGGGAATTGCTGGATATACGTTGACATTTAATTCTCATCACTTAGCCATAGCAAAACACAAGAATTTCAAAGTAATGGAATCAGTTCACGGTGCATACACTCCTGAAGTTACAATCACGGAAGAATTCCCAAAAAGAATACTCATAAAAGATACCGATGAAGGAGAAGAAATCCTAGAACTTATAGAAGATTTGGAAAGTTTAATAGAAGCGTACAGAAGTGGCACAATTCAACAAAATTCAAACTAATGCCAATTAAAAAAACTAATCTTGGAAAATCCAAGATTAGTTTTTCTTATAATACACCAAATTTATTAAATGGAAAATATCTCAAAAAAGCTCTACCAACTATCGCCTTTTTCTTTATCGGTCCGAATATTCTGCTATCATTTGATTCTCGAGGAAGTCTATTATCCCCCAATACAAAATATTCATCTTCACCTAATTCCCATTTTGTTTCATTTCCTGAAACAAGAGTAGTCTGACTACTAGTATAATTTTCATTCAATTGTTTATTATTAACATATACTTTATTGTTTTTTAATTCAACAGTATCACCAGGTAATGCTACAATTCTTTTGATGTAGTCACGACCAGATTTATCCGGAGCGTGAAGTTCTATA
>NZ_JAGYZD010000142.1 GCF_018371055.1 Finegoldia magna
ATTTAGTTAATGGAGGTGAACGTTAATGATTAAAGATTATAATTCAGTAACAGAAGTAGTCGGACCATTAATGGCGGTAGAAGGTGTAGAAGGCGTAAAATACGACGAACTTGTTGAAATAGAATTACAAAGTGGAGAAAAAAGACGTGGTCGTGTTGTAGAAATAGACCATGATGTAGCGATGGTTCAAGTATTCGAAGGTACAAAAGGAATTAACTTACAAGAAACAACAGTAAGATTTTTGGGTAGACCTTTGGAACTTGGAGTATCTGAGGATATGATTGGTAGAGTATTTGACGGGTTAGGAAGACCAATAGACAATGGACCTAAAATCATTCCAGAAGATAAAGTGGACATAAATGGTTCATCTATCAACCCAGTATCCAGAGACTATCCATCAGAATTTATCGAAACAGGTGTATCCACAATTGATGGTTTGAATACTCTTGTTAGAGGACAAAAACTTCCTATATTCTCAGGTTCAGGTCTTCCTCACAACAAATTAGCTGCTCAAATAGCTAGACAAGCAAAAGTTTTGGGTAAAGACGATAAATTCGCCGTAGTATTTGCAGCGATGGGAATCACTTTCGAAGAAGCTCAATATTTTATCGGAGATTTCAACAAAACAGGAGCCATCGACAGAGCAGTATTGTTCATGAACTTAGCAGATGACCCCGCAATCGAAAGACTTTCCACTCCAAAAATGGCACTTACTTGTGCGGAATTCTTGGCATTTGAAAAAGGCATGCACGTTTTGGTAATCATGACAGACATGACAAACTACGCAGAAGCACTTCGTGAAGTTTCTGCAGCCAGAAAAGAAGTTCCAGGTCGTAGAGGATATCCAGGATACTTGTACACTGACCTTGCGACTTTATATGAAAGAGCTGGTAGAATAGTTGGAAGAGAAGGATCTATTACTCAAATTCCTATCTTGACAATGCCAGAAGATGATATTACTCACCCAATACCAGACTTGACAGGATACATTACTGAAGGACAAATCATTCTTTCACGTGAATTATACAAAAAAGGATATGAACCTCCAATCAATGCTATTCCATCATTATCAAGACTTAAAGATAAAGGTATTGGTAAAGGCAAAACAAGAGAAGACCATGCAGATACAATGAACCAAATCTATGCTGGATATGCATCTGGACTTGATGCAAAACAATTATCTGCAATCCTTGGAGAATCAGCTTTGAGTGAATCAGATAAAGCATTTGCGAAATTTGCAGAAAGATTCGAAAGAGAATATGTAGATCAAGGTTATTATACTGATAGATCTATCAAAGAAACTCTTAATATTGGTTGGGACTTATTAAAAGAAATCCCACGTACTGAATTGAAGAGAATTAAAGATGAATTAATAGATAAATATCTTGGAAATGGTGAAGGGACTGATGAGTAATGGCAAGACTCAACGTCAATCCAACAAGAATGGCTCTTTCGGAGCTGAAAGCTAGACTCAAAACATCTACAAGAGGTCATAAGTTATTAAAAGACAAACAAGATGAACTTATGAGACAATTCATCGATATGATTAAGGAAAACAAAGCATTGAGAGAAAAAGTTGAAGAAAAACTCCAAAACTCTTTCAGTGATTTCCTAATGGCAAGTGCAATAATGAGCCCAGAGTTTTTGGATGAAGCGGTATCTGTTCCTAAAACAAAGGTAAATGTCGATATCGAAACTAAAAACGTAATGAGTGTAATTATTCCACAAATGAAATTCTCTCGTGAAGGTGAATCAGATTCTAGCGAAATTTATCCTTATGGATACGCTCAAACATCACAGGATTTGGATTTGGCAATTGATTCATTAAATTCAGTAATGGATGACATGCTTGAATTGGCTCAAATCGAAAAAGCTACGCAATTAATGGCGGATGAAATTGAGCAAACCAGAAGAAGAGTAAATGCTTTGGAATATAGAACAATTCCTGATTTGGAAGAAACAATTAAATATATCAGAGCAAAACTTGATGAAAACGAACGTGCTAATATCACAAGACTTATGAAAGTCAAAGATATTATAGCAAAACAAGAAAACGAAGCATAAAAATAAGACTGGGTAAAATAATTGTAGAATTAGATTACTCAGTCTATTTTTGTGGTAATATGTTCATAACACTATACATTTAAAAAGGACAAGTATGAAAATTATAATTTCACCAGCAAAAACTTTTAAAATCAGAAAAATGAGAAACATGCACACCAATTGTTTGTTTGAAGATAAGAAAAACCAACTGGTTTTAATGATGAAAACTAAATCTGTAGAAGAACTAAAAATGATATGGAAATGCTCCGATAAAATAGCCAATGACAGTTATAATTTATATCAAAAATTCGATTCTTCCGTTAAAGGTTCTGCAATTGAAAGCTTTTACGGAATTCAATACCAATACATGGATATAGATTCATTAAAAGATGTAGAAATTGAATATCTTGAAAAACACCTTAGAATATTATCGGGACTATACGGAATTCTTCGTCCTCTTGATCAAGTTGCAAGATACAGATTGGATTTTGAAGATAAGATTATCAATATGTATGATTTCTGGGAAGATGAAATAAGAAATTATTTTAAAGGTGAGAAAATAATTGATTTGGCATCAAAAGAATACGGACAAAATATTTACAAATATTTGGATATTAAGCCTTTGAGAATTGAATTTAAAGAAGAAACATTGAAAGATGGATGTATTAAGCTGAAAACAAAAGCGACTTCGTCAAAAATTCTCAGAGGTAGAATGGTAAATTATATGGCAAAGAACGATATCGTAGAAATTAATGAATTGAAGAATTTTTCAAGTGATGGATATAGTTTTTCTGATGAATTCAGTGATGAAAACAAGTTCGTGTTTGTAAAATCATTAATCTCTGAGTAGTTTGAAATAAAAATAGACTTTGTTTTTAAATTTAAGGTAATAAATAAAACAAAGTCTATTTTTTTATTTTTTTGATTTTTGTTTTGTATTTGTTGCGATAATCATTAGGAGTTACTTTAACAATTCTACGAAATGCTTGGTCAAAATAAGACTGTGAGTTGAATCCACAAAGCTTAGCTATATCATTGATAGGTTTGTTTGATGTTTTCAACAATAACATCGCGGATTCCATTCTTCTGTTTAGCAAAAACTGCATAGGAGTTTTACCGTAATCATTTTTAAATTCATGAATCAAATGTGACTTCGATACCCTGAATTTTTTTGAAATAGAGTCCAATGTAATTTCTTGATTGAAATTTTCATAAATGTAATCTTCAACATGTTTTGTAAATGAATCTTGTGAAGGATCATCCATTGTGAACTTTAAGTCGCCGCGTCTTTGAATTTCTGTGATTAGAATACTGATTAAGCATGAACAAACCCTTTGATATCTGAATCTTTTGTACTTAGCTTCTTCAAGAATTTTATTAATATAATATAAAATAACCATATCACGGTCGTTGATGTGATTGTGTTTGATACTAAGCACTGCCTTATCTTTTTGTTCTGTATCAAATGATACTTCTGAGATTGCCAAAGTATAAAATTCAAAAGTTTCTGAGTGCGAAATTTCTGTGATTTTGGAACCTTGGTTTACTATTAATACATCAAATGGGAGAATTTCTATTTTTTTATCGTTGACAATAAAAGTTCCATTGCCTTTTAAACAATAATACATTTGATAAAATGGAAGAATTCCTCGTTTGATTTGTTCGTTCATTTGTAAATTTGTTTTGGAAATGAAAAGTAATTTTATATACAAATCATCTCTAGGTTCAATCTTATAAAATTCACTATTCATTTTCTTTATCCAAGCAATCTTTGCATATTCCATTTATTAGAATATTTGTAGTAGTAACTTTAAATCCATTTAAATCAGAACTTTCGATAGCTTTGTCAGCGGTAAAGTTGTAAATTTTCCCACACTTATCACACTTGAAATGACCATGTGTTTCTGTAGTTATATCATATCTTAACTCTGAATTATCGATGTTAAGTTCTGATACGATTCCAGCTTTTACGAAAATTTTAACTGTATTATAGATAGTTGTTCTGGATAATGTCGTTAGTTTTGGAGCTAGGTAATTATAAATATCATCAACTGTTGGATGAATATGATAAGTTTCCAAATAATCCAAGATTACTATCCTTTGATATGTAGGTTTGATACCATTTTCTAATAATTTGGTTTTCAAATAATTTCCGTTGTTTTCCATAATAATTTCCTTTCAAATAACGCTTTTTATTATATCAGTTAGAATATATACAAGTCAAACTACTTGAAATATAAGTGAGTTCAATGTAGAATATATAGGATAAAAAAAAGGAGGATTTATGAAAAGAATTATTGGAGTAGACGAAAAAGTATCTCCTAAGATGCTGATACCTCTAAGTATACAACATACTTTTGCTATGTTCGGGGCAAGTGTATTAGTACCTATAGTTTTGGGGATCAATCCTAGTATTGTTCTACTAATGAACGGTATAGGTACACTGTTATTTATTTTGATAACAAAAAGAAAAGCACCGGCGTATTTGGGAAGTAGTTTTGCCTTCTTAGGACCTGCAACCATA
>NZ_JAGYZD010000143.1 GCF_018371055.1 Finegoldia magna
AATCCCAAGAATGATGCCACCAATGCGCCAGTCCAAGCGCCTGTTCCAGGAAGTGGAATCGCCACCAAAATGTAGAGTCCCAGTCTTCCGTATTTGTCGATTGTCTTGCTTTTTTCTTGTGCTTTTTTGTTAATCCAATCCACAAATGGCTTGAAAGTGTCGATTGTATCCAACCATTGTAGGACTTTTTGTGTCAACAAAATCAAAAATGGTATTGGCAATATGTTGCCAATCACAGACAAGAAGAACGCTAATGCAGGGTTAATGTTATTTGCAAGTGCATAAATCATTGACCCTCTGATTTCCAAAACAGGAAGCATGGACAATATGAACATATAAATTATTTTATTCATACAATCTCCTATTTAAACAAATCGTAGTCCAAATCATCGTAAGATTCAATGTATTGGTCCACTTTTTCATCAATTATATCATAATCATTAACAGTGGATTCGTCAGTTATTCCCACGATTTTAAATCCCATTTTGTCGACCGTATCGATGCAGTACAACGCATCTTCAAATACAATCGTGTCATCCACATTAGAGCCCAATTTTTCAAGAGCATTATTCCAATATTCTTCTTCGTATTTGTGGTAGCCCACGGATTTACAAGTTTGCACGAATTCAAAATAATCCAATATACCTTGTTTTTCAAGAGCTGGAATTGCCAATTGGTCTTCTGTGGCTGTTGCAACACACATTTTAATTCCCATTGATTTTAGCTTTTCGAGCATATCCAAAACGCCCGGTTTCAAATCAAATTCATTCATATATCCGTTTCTAATTGTGTAATATATAAAGTTCAAACCATCGTCTGTGGTTTTTTTGATGTCAAAAGTTTCGTGAATGTAATCAATAGATGTCAAAAGTGTTTTGGTTTTGATTGTCCTTATAAAATCATCGTCAGGTTTTATTCCCAAATTTTCAATGTAATCTAAAATAACTCTGTTCCATTTGTACATGGAGTTAATCAAAGTTCCATCCATATCAAAAATTGCGTATTTAATCATAAATTCATCCTTTCATTTATATTTAGATTTTAGTATATGGGGTATGTAAAGTCAATCAAAATCCAGTGTTTTTACGTATTTTACAAATATTTTATTTTTATAAAATTGAAAAATTATTGGGAAAACCATATAATATTATTAGTGATACGAGGAGGAATAATATGGAAAATTTTGACAAAAAACTAAACAATTACGCAAGATTAATTATCGAAAAAGGAATCAATGCAAACGATAGACCACTTGTAATTCGTTGTGCAGTTGAAAGAGCTGACTTTGCAAGACTTTTGGTAAAATACGCTTATGAAAAAGGCTGCAGCGAAGTTATTATGGAATGGAATGACGATGCAATCAACAGAATGTACTACGAAAACGCATCAGAAGAAGCTTTGAAGGACTTTCCAGATTTTATCGTTGAAAAATCCAAATACTATTTTGAAAAAAAAGCAGGGGTAATATCTGTATCTTGCCAAGATCCTGAAAATTTGAAGGGAGTGGACCCTGACAGAGTTCAAATGAGATCCAAGGTTTCTGCTGAAAAGATGAAGCCAATTCAAAAATACACAATGAATGACATCAACAGCTGGTGTGTTGTCGCAGCTCCAAGCGTTGGCTGGGCAAAGAGAGTATTCCCAGAACTTTCAGAAGAAGAAGCTGTAGAAAAATTGTGGGATCAAATCTTCAAGGCAACTCGTTCTGACACAGAAGATCCAATCAAAGCGTGGGATGAACATTTGGATACAATGAACAAACACGCAGAGTTTATGAACAAGCACCAATTCGTGAAGCTTCACTACACAAATTCATTGGGAACTGATTTGACAATCGAACTTCCAAAAGGACACGTGTGGATAGCTGCACAATCCACAGATAATTACGGAAATGATTTCGTGCCAAACATTCCAACAGAAGAAGTGTTCACAGCACCTCACAGAGACAAGGTAAACGGCGTTGTGTACAGCACTAAGCCTTTGAATTACGGTGGCAACACTATCGACAAGATGAGATTTGAATTTAAAGATGGAAAAGTTGTGGATTTCGATGCAGAAGTTGGCAAGGAAACTTTGAAGAATATGTTCGATACTGATGAAAACGGAAAATACTTGGGAGAAGTGGCTCTTGTTCCTTACGAATCTCCAATTTCCAAATCAAACGTCACATTCATCAAAACATTGTACGACGAAAACGCATCATGTCACCTTGCATTCGGCCAAGCTTATCCAACTTGCGTAGAAGGCGGAGTGGACATGAATGAAGATGAATTGAAGAAAAATGGAATCAACGATTCATTGATTCACGTGGATTTCATGGTTGGTTCTGAAGATATGAGAATCGTTGGAACTACAGCTGATGGCAAAGAAGTAGAAGTATTTAAGGAAGGAAACTGGGCAATCTAATGGATATACTAAAATATTGCAAAAGAGAAGAAGCAGACCCACAATACATGTGGGATTTGTCTGCATTATATAAAACAGAAGAAGAATTCGAAAAAGCAGTGAAGACAATTGATTTGATGGCAGATGATTTCAAGAAAAATTACGAAAATAAACTCAAATCAGCAGACATCATCAAAAACGCAATGGACGATTACAGAGATATCGTGGCTAATATCGACCGCATCGCACACTACGCATCACTTGATGTGGAAGCAGACGGCCACAACGAAAAATCCCAAAAAAGAGCCATGGCTACATTCACAAAAATCGCAGACATCGAAAACAAAATGAGTTTTTTTGAAACAGAACTTGTACAAGTTGACGAACAAACACTTGAAGAAGTGAAAAACGACACCAACAACACAAGATACATCGACGATTTGTTGAAGAAAAAAGAACACATCTTATCCAAAGAAGTGGAAAATGCTATAAGCAAATTCTCACAAACATTCAGCTCATTTTACGAAATCTACAACACAACGAAAATTCACGACATCACATTCCCTGATTTCGAAGTAAATGGCAAAAAATACGAAATGACTTACAATTTGTTCGAAGGAGTCTACGACAACGACCCTGACACAGATTTGAGAAGAAAATCATACGAAGTCTTCTACAAGGAACTTGCCAAATACAAAAACACAACAGCGATGATTTATCTATCACATTGCCAAGCAGAAAAGGCAGAAAGTGAACTAAGAGGATACGATTCAGTGATCGATTTCTTATTAGACAGACAAAACATCTCTCGTGAATTGTACGACAGACAACTAGATGTAATCATGCAAGAACTTCCTAAACACATGAGAAAATACGCCCAAATCATCAAAAAAGAATACGATTTGGACAAAGTTACATTCATGGACTTGAAGCTTGACGTGGAAAACTCATTCTCCAAAAACATTTCAGTAGAAGATGCAAGGAATTTGGTCAAAGACGGACTTTCAATTCTAGGTGAAGATTATTCCAAAATGCTAGATCGTGCATTTGACGAAAAATGGATTGATTTTGTAAACACATTTGGGAAATCAACAGGGGCATTCTGCGCATCGCCATTCTTGGCACACCCATACGTGTTGATATCTTGGACTGGCAAACTAACAGAAGCCATCGTATTGTCGCACGAATTGGGACATGCAGGACAATCCTACATCTCACAAAAAACACAAAACGTGTTGGACAACGATCCATCAATGTACTTCGTGGAATCACCATCCACAACAAACGAACTCATCATGAGTAGATACTTGCTAGAAAAAGCAACAACTGACCAAGAAAGAAGATACTTGTGTGGACAAATAATCTCCAGAACCTACTTCCACAACTTCGTCACACACTTCATCGAAGGATACTACCAAAGAGAAGTGTACAAATTAATCGATAAGAAAGAAGGATTCACAGCAGATGATTTGTCAAGAATCTTCAAAGAAACACTACAAAAATTCTGGGGAGAAGACGTTGAAATCAACGAAGGATCAGAATTGACATGGATGAGACAACCTCACTACTACATGGGATTGTATCCATACACTTACTCCGCAGGACTAACAATCGGAACACAAGTATCCAAAATGATTGTAGAAGAAGGAAAACCAGCAGCAGACAGATGGCTTAAAGCATTGGCATTAGGCTCCACAGAAGATTCTGTCGGAATTGCAAAAGCTGCAGGAGTAGACATCACAACAGATAAACCACTCAAAGACACCATCGAATACATCGGCAAAGTAATCGATGACATCGAAAAATACGACAAATAATATAAAATTGGCACCGTTTTGGTGCCAATTTACATAGATAAGAGGCAACAAATGTATATACAATTTAATAATATTAAAAAATCATTCGACGGAAATACTGTACTTGACGTTGAGAATTTGCAAATAGAAAAGGGCGAAATAGTTTCAATTATAGGGAAAAATGGATCCGGTAAAAGCACACTAATTAAGATTTTGTGTGGATTATTGTACCAAGACCAAGGAGAATGTATGGTTGATAATATATCCAACAAAAATTCTAAAATCAGAGAACACACCAAACTTGTGCTCGAAAGTGGTGGAGGATATTACGATTATTTAACAGCCACTGAAAACAT
>NZ_JAGYZD010000144.1 GCF_018371055.1 Finegoldia magna
CTTGATTTTTCTTTATAAAATCTTGTACTTCTTTACTAGCATAATTAATCCCATTTGTCGTTATATTAATCCTATAATCCCAATACCATTCATCATTTAGTAGATATGTTTTCAATTTAAAATAGTCGCATATTTGATCAATTAGTTTTATTTCAAGTAGTGGCTCTCCACCTATAAAATCTAATATAGCTCCTTTGGGTCTTATTATTTCTTCTGATAGTACATAATCAATAAATTTCTTAGCTACATCAAATGACATTTTCTTATTTGAAGATTTATGTGTAACATAACAATAACTACATCTCAGATTACAATCCTCAGTCACAATAAATGTTAATGTTTGAGCAGTACCTTCTTTCCAAATATCAATCTCTTTTCCAAGTTTGTAAGTTGTATTATTTTTTATCATCTTTATTTAAATTATTATTAAATGTACTATGTGAATATTTTGGGTGTTTAGCAGCATTCTTTGCTGTACAACTATACCTACAAGTATTAGTACACGATAATTTACACACATTAAAAGGAGTAATTTCTCTTCCTAGCATATTGTTTTTTAGTTTACTTGAATAATTCATCACTTTATCACCTCTAAATATTATTAATTCTATACTTTTTCTTTAATTTTATATTATTTTAATTTAAGTTTCAGCTAACTTTTGTGAATAAAAAAAGCATTAGAATTTTTAAATCCTAATGCTCATCTATCAAAATGAATCTACATAACCTAGTTCTCTTACCTTGTCTATCATTTCTTGATAATTTCTAACATTTAATTTTTGATATATTCTAGATAAAGATACCGCTAAACTTCTAACATTTATATTAAGTTCTTTAGCTAGTTCTTTCCTAGACATACCATTTGAATACAATCTCACTATTTTTAATTCATATTTTGTCAACGATTCTAACATATAATTTTCTTCAGGAAATATTATTTCATCTTCTTCTACAATACTTTTAATATATTGTATTAACTTTTTAGTATCCTCTTCTTTAGAAATAAATCCTCTACATCCTATTTCTTTAGCTCGTTTTATATAGAATTCTAATTTATATGCAGTTAGAATAACAATTTTTATATCTATATAATCTTCTATCAATCTTTCAGCTAGATCTAATCCATTTACTGTTCCTTCAATACCCGTTAAGTTAATATCTATAAGTAATAAGTCGTAACTAAGAATTGATTTATCTGTATTAAGTTTTTCAATACGGTCTATTATATCTACAGAAATAGATTGTTCTGTTTCTAAACTCATTTTTAAAGAAGTAGCTACCATTTTATGATCTTCTATTAACAAAATTTTCATTTACAACTCTCCTATCTAATGGAATTTTTATTTTAAATTGCACATACGATTCTTCTAATTCTTCATTATTTTTAAATATTTCATATTCAAATACCCCTCTGTATTGTTTTAAATTCAGTCTTAGAATATTTAATCCTATATTGCCTTCTTTAATTTTATCTTTATCTTTTATATAATCTCCAACATTTGTAACTGTTAAATAAATTATATTTTTTTCTACTTTCAGACTAATATTAGTGTTGTAACCTTTAGAATGCTTAAATGCATTTATTAACAACTCATTAATACACTTATATACTAGCTCATCATAAGGTGATGAAAGTTCAATATCTTTTTTACATTCAAATTCAATAAGCATCTGTTTACTTAAATACATATCTTCTAGATCTGATATAAGTTTATTATATGCATCATACAAAGAACTGTACTCTTTAATCTTAGGATTAAATGAATCAATTTCATGTCGAATTAAATCATTCAATTTATCTAAATTCTGTAATATATAATTTTTATCTGAACCTGACAAATTATCTTCAATCCATCTACGTATAGCTATTATAATTTGAAGTATATCATCATGTAAGAATGTCTGAATTTTTAAAGTATTAAGTCTTTCAATTTCTCTGTTTCTATATATTTCAACATAATAACTATCTAATAATTCATCAAAAGTAACATTTTGATGTTTCTTATACTCCTTATAACTTCTAAATTCTGCTAAATATATAAAAAAGTAAAAAGATAATAAAGTAATATCTACTACAGAAATACCAACTAAATATAGCATTACAAATAACACAATATAACCTAAAAATAGGTTCCTCATGGCTTTGATAAATAATGCTAATCCTTTTCTTACATCCGTAATCATAATTTTATATAGCAATACTGACTCCATTGATATAATTGTTAGTAGTAGATATTCACTAATTGATATAAACTCAATGCTATTAATTTTTTTATAAATATAATACGAAATAATAAAACATATTTGTAAATATAAAATTGCCCTTCTATTATTATGTCTTATTTTTCTATCTAATATATAAGAAATACTAGGACTCATTAATAAAAGAATAACTACATATTTATATATAAAATTGGATAATGAATAATTATAATTTATTGTTAAAGCTGACATAAAAATAATAATAGTTATAATTAGTTTTTTAATGCTTAACTTATACGTTGAATATATCAAGGCTAAATTTTCTAACAATAATAAGCTATATATGACTAATTCTATGTGTTTTCCTGTTTGTAAATTAATTAGTATTGTATCTTCTATACACATAAATATTATAAATAGGATAATTAGAATACTATGCTTTAAAATGAATTTTTTATCAGAATTTAATATTGTAATAACATACGAAATAAAATTTACAATACTCAGCAAAATTATTATTATAATTCCTATATCTTTTTGTTGATAATACTTTATAAAAGGAATTATAGGTATGAACAAAACAATTTGTAATATAATATGAGCAATCAAAATTAAATCTTTTCTTTTCATAATTTTTCCTTATAAATGTTGATAAACACAAATAATCGTAACTCTATGATATAGACGATACATGATTTTATATCAATATTCTTCTAATATTATTATATACTATATCTCAGTATAAATTAGTTATTTTAGTATCTGTTATTCTACCTACTGCTTTCTAGTTATTTTTTACTCTTTTATTTATTGTAACCTTATCAATAATAAATCTCAGCTAACTTTTGTGTATTAAGCATATATTTGTAAAATATTCAACTAATACTTAAATAATCATTATTTATTCAACAAAAAAATAAAGCGATCCGAAGACCGCCAATTTTTATCTCTCAGTACCTTTGCTATGCTCAATTTTATGAGTCTTTTTATTATCATTACTTTTAAATCTATTTATTTGCCCAAATATAGACTTTTTATCTTTATTTTGAGTTTTTATTTGTTCTTTTGCTTTTAATAACTTGGCAGAATATATCTTTATACTCCTATATTCTTTTCCATTCTTTCCTTTGTTGGTTTTTCCCTTACCAAATAAGTGTACAAAGTCACCCTTCTTCATATTATCGACTTGACTAATTTTATCATCATATGCGTAACAATCAGTAAATTTTACGTTTCCTTCCTTGTCATTTTCTGCTATAGAAAAGGAAGCAACTTTAAAGTTTCTTCCATCTTTTGCTTTTAAATCTTTGATCTCTATATCACTAGCTAAATTTCCATCTATGTTTAATATATCCTTGCTTTCTTTATCTACTTGTTCTCGATTAATTTCTAAATTTTCTTCTAATCTTTGCTCATCTATATAATCCATAAACTTTTCATCAATAAGTCCCATTACTGAATCACTCATATAATTATCATAGGTAGCATTAAGAACCTCTTCATTTAACACTCCTGTTTCAAGGGATACGATCCCTTTTACAAATTCTTTATGATTATATTCAGCTAGAAAGTCTATTGTATTTTTCATACTTTTAAAATCAATATTTTGCATATTTGCTATAGTTTTTATATCGCTGGCATACCTTACTGATTCCCATTCATAATTTCCACTTTTCTTATTTAACTTAATTCCTGTAGCTAAAATAAATTGATTACCATCAAATAGTGTAGCTTGATTATCTTTCACATCAAGTACAATTGTTTCTCCAAATTCTGTATTAATTACATTTCCTTTTCGTACGTCCATTAATATTCCTCCTATTAATTCTTCTTTTTCTTCATTGATTACAAATTGTTTTATTTCTTCAACTGTTGGATCATTAATTATAGTTTGAATAAAGTCTACTAATTTATCCTCTGAATCTCCTAAATTTTTGATTCCATACTCCACTAAGTTATTAATTATTCTTTGAGTTGCTCCATCAAAAGAAAACTCATCTTGTATAAATTCATTAAATCCATCTTTATCAAATTTCATATTCTCTTCCTCTAGCAATATTACTTAAATATTTATCTACCATAAGGCTCACAGTTGTTTATTTCTTTTATGTTATTGTCTTCTTCTAAGTTATTCTTATATTCCTGTAACTTATCTATAATAGATTCCTTTTCTTCTTTAGCATGAAAATTATCTTCAACATCATAAGTAGATTCAAAATAATCAGAATCTTTAAAGTCATTATCATATCTATCAGGAATCCCATCATTATCCAAGTCTAAATTTAATGGATCATAAAAATTACCTTCATCATCTATTTCAA
>NZ_JAGYZD010000145.1 GCF_018371055.1 Finegoldia magna
ATTCTCCTAAATTTTTTGACAATTATACACTTTTTTATTGGACGCAAAAATAGCTATCAATTTGCCTCTCAATTTATTGATAAGGCTTAGATCGTGATTTGTAAATCTCAAATCAAAAAGCTTACATATGAAATTTATTGAAATATCAATAACGCTCATCATTTTGCCCCCATTAAAATAATTTACAATATATTATATCACACCAACCTATAATTTTCACCATGAAATGTAAAAAAATAACAAACAATTTCACACACTACATTAATGTAAAATTATTGTAAATTATTTCTCATTCATTTCCTTTGACTTTTCTACACATGCCAATTGTCCTTGAATAACAGCATTTCTAAGTCCATATTTTTCCAAAACTTCCACAGCTTTGATAGTCGTCCCACCCGGAGAACACACCATATCCTTCAACTCTCCCGGATGTTTACCAGTTTCTATAAGCATTTTCGAAGCGCCAAGTACCGACTGTGCAACGAATTTATACGCCATATCTCTTTTCATTCCCGTTTGCACAGCTGCATCTGCCATTGCTTCCATAAATATAAACACATATGCAGGAGAAGACCCACTAACTCCAATCACACAATCCATCAAGCTTTCATCGATTACTTCGCTTTTACCAAAAGAATTGAAAATATCCGACACGATTTTCAAATCATTGTCGTTCATATTTTCATTCGGACAAATCGCAGACATTCCTTCGCCGACAAGACAAGGAGTGTTGGGCATCACACGAAGAATTTTTCTGTCAGTTCCTGTGATTTTTTCAATATCTGAAATAGTAACCCCTGCTGCAACAGAAATCACGATAGTTTCCTTATTAATATTATCCTTGATTTCTTCCAAAACCAAAGGGATAATGTGTGGTTTTACAGCCAGTATCACAACGTCGGAATTTTCAGACGCTTTTTTGTTGTCAGTTGTAGTGTTAACTTTTAGTTTTTGGTTTAAATCTATTAATTTTCCCGCAGATTTATTTGACACGCAAATTTTATTCGCATCTATTATATTTGCATTCACAACTCCTGAAATCATGGCAGATCCCATGTTCCCAGCTCCTATAAAACATAATTTGTTCATTAGCCCCTCCAAAATTTTCCTTAGCTATATTCTATCAGATTTCAATTTTATTTATCTTGTTTTGCTTACAATCGTATAGTTTTTTCTTTTTAAATATATTATAATTTAAACATCAAGGAGTAAGTTATGGAAGAAAAAAGGAAGCTTAAATTTATTTTATATGCATTTGCACTTTTATTAATCGTGGGCGTTATTGGCTATATGTTTTTGCTAAAAGTCGACTTCATAGATGCACTATACATGACGGTTATAACCATTTCGACTGTTGGCTTCGGTGAGGTAGGCACTACTAGTAATTGGTCAGAGGTTTTCTCTATAATTATGATATTTGTGGGTGTCGGCATCGTCGGATACGCATTTACTACGGTTGTTGCTATGTTTGTAGAAGGAAAAGTTAAAGATTTTTGGAAGGGAAGTAAAATGGAAAAGAAAATAGCCTCACTCAACGATCATTACATTATTTGCGGTTCTGGTGAATTGGCAGAAGTAATAATAAATAATTTTATCGATCAAAATTTGAATTTTGTTGTCATTACGGACAAACGTGAAGATCTTGATGATTACAGTCACCACGATATTTTAGTTGTTGAAGGCATGTCAACTGAAGAAGCAGTATTGGAACACGCAGGAATCGAAAGAGCAAAGGGTCTTGTATCGACGTTGGATTCTGAAGTAGACAATATCGTTACTGTGCTAACTGCAAGAAATCTCAACAAAAATATCTACATAATCGCCAATGCAATTACTAAATCGGGAAGCGAAAAGTTGATGAAAGTAGGAGCAAATAAAACTTTGTCCGCTGTAGAAATCAGCGGCAAAAGAATGGCTTCGTTGATGACTAAGCCTAATATTATTTCTTTTTTAGATGTGGTTACAAGAATTGGCGATGTTGAATTGGATTTGGAAGAAGTCGTGGTCAAAAGCGGCTCATATCTTGAAAATAAGAATTTAATTGAAGCCCAAATCCCAAATAAAACAGGTCTGATTGTACTTGCAATTAAAACAATTGAAGATAATAAAATGATTTTCAACCCACCAGTTAACTACACTTTCCGAATTGGAGATGTATTGATTGTCCTCGGCAGAGAAGATCAAGTGGACAAATTAAAACATTTGGGCGATGAAACAAAATAAGGCTATGCAAATTGCTAGCCTTATTTTTGTGATATTTCCATGAAATTATCCCTGAAAATATAATGACTTCAATACATCTTATAATTTACTCAAATTTTGCAATATCTTTAATATCTAACCTTACTGATTCATGGTGTTCATAATTTGATTTACCAATTGCGATTATAATCACAGGAACATATCTTTCCAGGTCAAGTCCGAAAGCCTCTGCAAGTTGGTCTTCTTCAAATCCACCAATAGCATTTGTGTCGTATCCATGAGCTCTTGCAACTAGCATAAGTTGCATAGCCATCAAACTTGAATCGATTTTAACTACATCATTCATCTTTGATTTTGAATAGTTCTTGTAAACTGGCATAAACAAATCCATCAATTGTTTTTTTACATCTTCTGGCATATAACCTTTTTCGACTGCCTTACTGTAGATTTCATCTGCTTTTTCGTAGCATTGCATATCTCCAAATATCAAAATCATCGCAGATGAAGTATCATTCTGTCTAACATTAAATCTTATCAATGGACGAAGCTTATCCTTTGCTTCATCAGATTCAACAACCACAAATCTCCATGGTTGAAGATTCACTGACGATGGTGCAAGTGTTGCTTCTTCTAAAATTTGTATCATTTCTTCTCTGTCAATTTTTTTGTTTACATCAAATTCTTTTACAGAATGTCTATTAAATACAACATCTTCAAAATTATTATTCATTAAATACCCCCTATTTGTTATTACAATTTTTCTTCAATAGATTCCAAAATCTCCATTAAATCTTCAATCTCTTTTTTTGAAATAGACACTGCAACATTGCACGGATTGTCCTTGTGATTTTGCTTGCAAATTTGTAGTTCAGATTTCGCATAATCCGTGAGTGTAACTATGATTTCTCTTGCATTGTCAGCGTTTCTATCTCTTGTAACAAATCCTTCTTTTTCTAAAATTTTGAGTTGACGAGTAATCGCCGCAGGATCAATTCCTATATGTTCAGCAATCTCTGTTTGAAGGCTTTGTTTTTTCTCATCCAGATATAACAATATTTCGTATCTGGTTAAGGAAAATCCTGTACTATTTTCAAATTCTTTTGTAAGATTTTGCTCCACACATCTAAGTTTGTGCAAAGCATTACTAAATTGCTTAAGTTCCATATTTTCCCTTTACATAATTGGTTTGATTTGTTCATTCATCCAATTGGAATCCTTGAACACTGATCTTCCAACTCCTACCAAATCGCATACTCCACGGTTCAATATGTCCTCTATATCATCACCTGTTTTTACTCCTCCAGTCAAAATTACTGGCACATCTACATTTTCAAAAATTGGCTTTGCTAAAAAATCGAAGAATCCTGCTCTTTTATCATCGATTGAGAACATACACATTCCACCAGAAATATCCAGAACATCCACTCCAGCTTTTATAAACTCTTTACATGCATGTATGCTATCGTCTGTTGAAAGTCCTCCATCTAAATAATCTCCAGCTCCCACTCTTATAAAAATTGGATACTCATTTCCTACTTTTTCTCTGATTTTTCTTATAATTTCCAAATGAATTTTAATTCTCCCATCGATATCTCCACCGTATTCATCTGTTCTTTTATTAGTTAATGGAGATAAGAATTGGTTCAATAAATATCCATGAGCAGAATGGATTTCCACACCATCAAATCCTGCTTCTTTTGATCTTACTGCTGCATCGACAAATTTATCAATAATTTGTTCTATTTCTTCAACATGCAGTTCTCTTGGAAGTTCTCCTGTCGATTTCGATGGATTCTTGATAGCTGATGGTGCTACTGGTTGTTGTCCGATAACTTCTTCACTAGTAGAACTACCAGCGTGAGAAATTTGCAATATTACCGATGAACCATTGGCTTTAACTAAATTTGCAAGTTTTCTCATTCCATCTATTGTAGAATCATCTGCTATAGATGTTTGATTTTTGCTGGCTTTTCCTAAAGCATCCACAAAGCTGTGTTCAATAATTACAGTTGAAAATAATCTGTTTTTAGTCTTTTCTTCATAATAGTTCAAGATTTCATCTGTAATATGACCGTTTTCGTCAGCCTTTGCAGTAGCCATAGGCGGCATTACGACTCTGTTTTTAAAATTAATATTCTTTGATTTCAATTCTTGTGATAATTTCATGTTTACCTCCATTCGTTGATTAGTCAATATTTAAGACATCAATTATTGATATGTCAATTATAATTCTAATAGTATACTTTGTCAAACCCTCTTGATAAGGATATCTCTAAATTCATAGAATTTTTATAATCAAATTA
>NZ_JAGYZD010000146.1 GCF_018371055.1 Finegoldia magna
GGTTTCATCGATCCTTTTACAACTTTTCCTTTTTCAAATTGTTTTACATTTAATCCATAATATTTATTGTACAAATCCCAAAATAAAACTTCGAAATTACAAAAAGCCGCAAACGGACTTCCAGAACACGACAACACAATTGTGTCACCTACTTTTGATGCCATCACAGGTGTTCCAGGCTTCATAGCAATTCTGTGGAACAAAACTTCTCCTATTTGTTCCATACAAGATTCCATCAAATCCTTGTCGCCAACACTCACTCCACCTGTTGTTATCACGACATCTGATTTTTGGACTAGATTTTTCATTTCTCTTATAATTGATTGTTCATCATCCATGCAGTTTTTTTGTTCGACAACTTCCACGCCTGAATTTTTCAAAATAGATTTCAATGTATAAGTTGTTGAACTGTAGATTTTTCCCGGTTTGTAATCATCACCAGGATACAACAATTCAGATCCTGTCGATAATAGCGCTACTTTTAATTTTCTGTAAACTTTTACTTTTGCATATCCATTTGATGCCAAAATCGACAAATCAACAGAAGTTATCCTAGTGTCTTTAGGAATCAACAAATCACCTTCGTGAACATCTTCGCCTTCTCTGATGTAATAATCAAAAGGTTCGTAAGATTTTTTGATTTCAATAAAACCATCTTCTACTTCGCAGTCTTCTTGTTTTACAATCGCATCGTAGCCTTTCGGAACAAATGCACCTGTCATGATTCTCACACAAGTATTTTCTTCGTATTCAAAATCGTTGCAGTCTCCAGCAAAATTCGTCCCGATAATTTTCTTCTTCGATAATTTGTCAGAATCTTTGCTGCTTACAGCGTATCCATCCATTGCGCTTTTTGGATAAGGAGGATTGTTGAACTTCGCCAACACATCCTCCGCCAAAACTCTGTTATAAGCATCATCGATATCAATTTCTTCGATTTCAGATGCTTTTTTTATGTTTTCTCTAAGAATTTCCTTAGCTTTTTCTACTTGTAATAACATTTATTCAACCTTATTCGCTTTTTAATTTTGTGTTGATTTTTCTCATTGTTGGAATCAAAATTCCACCCAATACATTACCCAAAGTAATGACGATTAGCGCGATAATTGTTTGTGAATTCCACATTCTTGCCATTTGAATGTAAAACATATCTGCAATACAGTGTTCAAATCCGCATAAAATAAATACCATAATGCTCATTACAATCCCTAAATATTTTCCAATTTCGTGAGGATTGTTTAAGTATTGATCCACGGCGTGAACTACCATAATGTTACAGAAAATTCCCAAAACGAACAAACTAATCAAAGTATCGTCTGCCTTTACTTGAATCAATTTCGTGGATTTTTCGATAATTCCTGGAGCAACTCTTGTAAGGCGAACCAATTCCGCTACAATAATACTACCGATTAAATTTCCAACCCACACCATCAAGCACCATGGCAAATAAGTTTTCACATCATTACAGAACAGATATCCAACTTTTCCTGTAAATAAATTATACTTTAAAGTACACACCGCAAAAAGTCCTAAACTGAACATAAATGCTCCAACGATTTTATTGTCTAGGCTCAAAAACACAACTCCGCCCATCGCAATAAATGCCCCTGCCATAATGGCATACAAAAAATCCGCTAATTTTTTCATAACTAATCCTTCTTTCTAAAATCCCTATAAATATTTAAACGACTTTGTTTACAAAAGCCGATTACGGACAAATTATATTTACTTGCCAGTTCCAAAGAAATATCCGTTGGTGCACTTCTTGAAACTATGACAGAAATTCCTGAATTGATACATTTTTGAACGATTGATGAAGGAATTCTTCCGGAAGTAAATGCTATCAAATCTGATAATTTTTCTCCTTTTAATACCGCTGTTCCAACAGCTTTGTCAAAAGCGTTGTATCTTCCAATGTCATCACATTGACAGATTATTTCTCCATCCTTTGCCAAAACAACAGAATGCACATTGCCAGTTTCTTTGAATAACTGCGATCCCGATAAATTGTAATTGGAAATCTTCAACAACGTTTCTTCGTCCCAATCAATCGGTGTGACTTTTTCATCTCTATTTGTAAAATTGTATGGAACATTTTTGTAATCTCCACTTTCCGTTGTCACGTGACTTGGAGTGTTATCGATATCTTTCAACTCAACATTACAAATATTTCCATTAATATTTATATCTACATTTTGTATATCTTCTGGTCTTACAATGTTTTCTGTGATAAGATATCCCGTCACAAGTTCTTGTAAATCCTTTTCAATACACAAAAGTTTAACAATCGGTTTGGAATTAATATTGATATCCAACAAAAATTCTCTTAGAATAACATCTTCTACTTCTTCTATAACTCCGTCGTTATATTTCTTAACCATTACATTTTTTTCAAAATTCATAAAATCTCCTTTATTTAATTATATCAAACAACTTTAGCCGATACAAATACTTAACACCATTATCAATTTTGTTTTTAAAATTTCTCACAAAAAAATCGGCGAATAATCACCGATTCAATCAATCATTATTATGTCGTTGTTCTGCTTCTTTTTTGCTATAAATGCACCCACAGTAATCTTGTCTATACAAATCAAATTCCTTTGATAATTCAATTGATCTCTTGTATCCATTTTTCTTTTTGAAATCAGAATGCAAAAATTTCGCTTTGTGAGTTTGTTCCAATTTTTCTCCGATTTCATTGATCCATTGACTGTTTTTGTGAGGACTAACTGACAAAGTTGTCGTTACGAAATCAAAACCCATATCATCTGCAATGTCGAAAGTTCTGTCGATTCGCAAATCGTAGCACTCATAACAGCGCTGTGATTTCTCTCCCAAATCCTTGTACGGTTTCACCCTTTCGTAGAATTCTTCGGGATCGTATTTGTCAACAATTATATCTATCGGATACTTTGCTTTTGTATTTTCGATTACTTTTTTCTGCTCAACAACCCTCTTGTCGAACTCAGATTGTGGAGAAATGTTTGGGTTATAAAACAAAATGGTTATCTTAAAATACTGCGACAAATATTCCAAAACATAGCTGGAACAAGGCCCACAACAGCTGTGAAGAAGAAGTGTTTCTCCTCCGTTTAGATTTTCAATTGTCTTATCCAATATTTTTTGGTAATTCTCCATAAAAATCAACTATCCTTCTTTGATCGGAAATCACAAAATCTGCTCCCGATTCTACAAGTTCTTCTCTTTCTCTAAATCCCCACTCAACACCGACGCTTGTTACGTTCGCATTCTTGCACGTCTCAATATCTGTGTCAGTGTCTCCAAAATATACAATCTCATCTTTTTTAATATCCAAATCCCCCACTATTTTTTCGAGCAAATACGAATTTGGTTTTCTCTTGGTTTCATCTTCCAAAGCAGACACATAATCAAAATAACCTTGTGAAAATAAATTATTCAAAATTTTTTCTGCTGCTGGAAGAGTCTTGTTCGTACACACGCAAACAAGTGCGCCCATTTCTTTTAACTTGTCCAAGCTTTCTCTTATATGTGGATACAGTTGTGTTTTCTTGTCATCGTATCCGTTGTAATATTCGATGTAGCTATCGTAGATTTCGTTAAATTGAGAATGAATTTTTGCTTCATCCAAATTATCGCGTTCTATCAAATAATTCAAAGATTTTTCCACCAAAATCTTAGGCCCATCTCCAAGAAAATAATTGAATTTTTCCTTTTCTACAGGTTTGAGTCCGAATTTTTGTGTAGTATGATTGAAACAATTATTTATCATTTCAATAGAATCTATCAACGTTCCGTCCAAATCAAATACAAATACTCTCTTCATTAAATCACCTTCGATTGATACATTGCAATTGAACAAGCTATCGGCAAATTCAAAGAATCCACGTCCTTCGATTGATTGATGAAAATCTTATTTTCATTGTAGTATTCTTGTGGAAGTCCTGCTCCTTCATTTCCAAACGCCAAACTAAACGGCTCATCAAATTTTACATCACGTAATTCATTTGAGCTTTCATCTAACAAAAACGAATAAATCTTATTTTTCGGGAAATTTTTCTTGTAATCTTCTAGATTATCGAATCTTTGAATATTTAATTTGAAAAAAGCTCCCATACTCGCACGTACAACTTTAGGATTGTAAACGTCGCAAGTATTTGAAATCAATGCCAAATCCTTGTAACCAAACGCAAGCATACTCCTCATAATCGTTCCAAGATTTCCCATATTGTCAATTCCGTCCAAAATTATGTGGTTTTTTTCTTGGAAATTTGATTTTTCTTTTTTGAAAACTCCAATCACGTATTCCTTGTCTTTTAGTGAAATTTTGTTGATTTGTTTACTCGAAATCGTATAAGGAATTTTCTTCTCATTCAATATTTTTATCAGTTTTTCTGTGTCATTGAAATCCTCAGAAATTAAGACCTCCTCAACAATATCAGCCTTATTTTCAATAAGTTCATAAGTTGGAAAAGGTCCC